>CALXGD010000018.1 GCA_944387745.1 uncultured Oscillospiraceae bacterium | reverse complement strand
ACGGTCAGTTCGTCCTGGCCGGCAACGTCCTGGTCCGGCAGCGCGGCACTCACATTCACCCCGGCGTGAACGTGGGCAAGGGCAGCGACGACACCCTGTTCGCCCTCAAGTCCGGCAGAGTGAAGTTTGAACGTCTGGGTAAGGACCGTAAGCAGGTCTCTATTGTCGAGGAGATCGCCCAGTAATTCCGCTGTAACAGGAAACCGCAAACGAATGGCCGTTTGCGGTTTTTTTACGGCCACCCCGGGCTGTCGGCCAGCCGGCGGCTCCGTACGGCGGTCCAACCAAGTGTCCCCCCTGTGGGCACAGAATAAGGAGGTTTTTTTATGGAGTACCGGAAATTCTCTCAGGGCTATGTGGTCCGTCTGGACCCGGGAGAGGAGGTGCTGGAGCAGCTCACCCACCTGGCAGAGCAGGAGCACATCCAGCTGGGCTGCATCTCCGCCCTGGGTGCGGCCAATGACGTGACCATTGGCATCTTTGATACCCGGGAGAAGAAGTTCTACTCCCAGCGGTATCAGGGCGTTTACGAGATTTCCGCCCTGGTGGGGAGTATCTCTCAGAAGGACGGGAAACCCTATTTTCATCTGCACATCACCATCGGCAACCCCGCCACTGGGGAGGTTCACGCCGGCCACATGGCCTCCTGCACCATCAGCGCCACTTTGGAGCTGTTCCTCCAGGTGTGGGACGGCTCTGTGGGCCGGAAGTTCAGTGACCAGGTGGGCCTGAATCTGTTCGAATTTACCTGACCCCAGAGGGGCGCACTGTGCGCCCCGGGGAAAGTTTGAAAGGAGGCGTTTCCCATGGCGGCGCCCTTTGTAGATACCGCAAAAATCACTGTCCGCTCCGGCAGCGGGGGGAACGGTGTGGTCTCCTTCCACCGGGAGAAGTATGTGGCCGCCGGCGGCCCTGACGGGGGCGACGGTGGCCGGGGAGGCAACGTGGTGGTGGTGGCCGACGACCACATGTCCACCCTGATGGACTTCCGCTATAAGCGCAAGTATGTGGCCGAAAACGGCATGGATGGCTCTGGCAAGCGCTGCACTGGCAAAAACGGGGCCGACCTTATTTTGAAAGTCCCCCGCGGCACCGTCATTCGGGACGGGGAGACCAACGAGATCATCCAGGACATCTCCGGGGACGAGCCCTTCATCCTGTGTAAGGGCGGCCGGGGGGGCTGGGGCAACCAGCACTTCGCCACTCCCACCCGTCAGGTGCCCCGCTTCGCCAAGGCGGGCTTTCCCGGCGAGACCCGGGAGGTGGTCCTGGAATTGAAACTCCTGGCCGACGTGGGCCTGGTGGGCTTCCCCAACGTGGGCAAATCCACCCTTCTCAGCGTGGTCAGCCGGGCCCAGCCCAAGATCGCCAACTACCACTTCACCACCCTGTTCCCCAACCTGGGGGTGGTGTATGTGGAGGAGGGAGTCTCCTTCGTCATGGCCGACATCCCCGGCATCATTGAGGGGGCGGCGGAGGGGGCCGGCCTGGGCCACGATTTTCTCCGGCACATCGACCGGTGCCGGCTGCTGGTCCATGTGGTGGACGTGTCCGGCTCCGAGGGCCGGGACCCGGTGGAGGACTTCGAGGCCATTAACGCGGAGCTGCGGCAGTACTCTCCGGAGCTCGCCTCCCGGAAAATGATCGTGGCCGCCAACAAGGTGGACATCATGCAGGACCCCAACCTGCTCCGGCGGCTGCGGGAGCATGTGGAGGGACAGGGGCTAGAGCTACTAGAGCTCTCTGCCGCCGCCCACCAGGGCACAAGAGAACTGGTGCAGCGCTGCGCCCAGGAGCTGCAAAGCCTGCCCCCGGTGGCAGTGTTTGAGCCCACCTATGTGGAGCGGCCTCCGGAGGTGGACACCTCCGGTGAGGTGTCCATCGAGAAGTTCGACGACACCTGGGTGGTGGAGGCCCCCTGGCTCCAGCGGCTCATGGCCAACGTGAACTTCTCCGACTATGAGAGCCGAAGCTGGTTCGACCGACAGCTGCGCGCCTCCGGCCTCTTTGACAAGCTGGAGGCCATGGGCATCCAGGACGGGGACACGGTATCCCTGTACGACCTGGAATTTGAATATCAGCGATAAAAATACTGCCCGCTCCGGCTTTGGAGCGGGCAGCTTTTTCTTCTACACCCCGTGTCTGCGCATAAACAGGAAATACACCAGCAGCTCCAGAGGTACAGTCAGGAGCAGAGCGGGATAAAACAGGGACAGGTCCAGATTCCCGTACAGGAAACCGCCGATCACCGGGCCCAGGGTCATGCCCAGATCCAGGCCAATGTAGTAGGTGCTGTTGGCCAGCCCCCGCCGCTCCCTGCCTGCAAGCAGGATGGCAGTGGACTGGCAGACGGAGCACATAATGCCGTAGCCCCCAGCCATGAAGAGGGCGGCCAGGAACATCACCAGGTTGTTGTTCATAAGGCCCAGGCACAGAATGCTGACCAGAGCGCTGGCCGCCCCAGCCCACAGGAAATACCGGAATGGCAGCCGGTCAAACAGCCCCTTCAGACTCAGGCGCAGCAGCAGGAGCACCGCGGCATACAGGGGGAAGAACAGGCTCACGGTGATATTCAGCCCCCGGGTCTCCGTATAGCTCACCAGGAAGGACTGGGTGGCGCAGTAGGGGATGGCAAAGAGCATGATCATGGCTGCGATGGGCAAAACCTTCGGGTCCGCTATCTGCACCTTTCCGCCTCCGGCCGCTCCCAGCTCTGGCTCTCCCTTGTCCCGAATGAACTGGATCACCAGCATGGTTCCCACAGGACAGGCCAGCGCCGCCGCAAAGGCGGGGCGGTATCCAAAGCTCTGGTAGAGATTCACGCCGATGGCCGGCGCCACAGCCATTCCCAGTGCGTTCATCATACCGTAAACTCCCATGCCGGTCCCTACCTTGTCCCGGGGCAGCATGTTGGACATCCAGGTGGACATACACACCGAGCAGCAGGCAAAGCCCACCCCGTTGATGAGGCGGAAGCACACCACCGCCTCCGGACTGGCGGATAGCAGGTAGCCCACGCAGGCCAGGGCCATCAGGCCGGCCCCCACAAAGGAGAGCTTGTACTTGCTCACCCGGTCCGCCAAATTTCCCACCAGGGGGCGGCAGAACAGGGAGCACAGGTTCATCAGTCCCCCGATGATTCCCATCAGGCCCGCAGAGGCCCCCAGACTTCCGGAAAAGCCTGTGATCAGGGGGGTGATCAGCATGGGGCTTGAGAAAAAGAAAAAGCTGGCCGCCAGTACCAGGACCACATCTCTGGTGTAGATGCTCTGTCTCATGTTCTCTCTCCTCTGTCTCTCTGTGATTCCAGGTCCCGTCCTCAGTCTTTTTTCACATTCTCATAGGCCTGGGTGAGCAGACGGAGGAGCTGGGTCCGCTCCTGGGGCGACATCCCCTGAAACAGCTTTCCCCCGGTGCGCTCCCGGCTCTGGATCATCTTATCCGCCGCCTCCCGGCCGGCGGGGGTGAGGCAGATCAGTTGGCACCTCCCATCCCGGCTGCTGCGGCGGAGTGCCACCATCTCCTTCTCCTCCAAGCGGCGGACAATCCCTTGGGCAGTCTGATGGGCCACCCCCAGGTACTCCTTTAGCTCCGTCACCGTCCCCTCCTCCCGCTCCAGGCAGAAGCGCAGACAGTCCGCCTGCCCGGCAGTGAGGCCGATGGCCGCCAGATGGCGGTTGCGATTTTTTAAAATGGTGTGGGACAGCATCAGCACCAGCCGTCCGATCTGATTTTCCTCTCTCACAGCTGTAAGGCGCCCCCTTCCGCTTCTTCCCCTGTATTATGAAGCGTGCTGTATAATTTGTCAAGCTGCCCCCTTCCAATTTCTCGATTCAGGGCCGCCTCCCTGGGGAGGCGGCCCCTATCGGTCGCTGGCAAGCCAGCACTCCCCCTGAAAAATCAGGTCGTCCAGGTCGCAGGGGACCGGGAGCTGGTCGTCTCTTCCGCTTGAAAAGTTGGTTCTCTCTTCCATTGCTTTCATTCCTCCGTGTGCAAGGTATTGCTGGGCCGGTACAACCGGCATACAGACTATCCTATGCGGAAATCGCCGCGGGATGTGCCGTTTTTTGTACACCGAAGGAAAAAATTTTTTCCAGCTCCACCGGATGGGTTCAGGAGGCCTCTGATTCTCCCTCCCCCTCTATCAGCTGCTCCGCCGTCAGCTCCACAAGGGCGGTTACCGAGTCCGCAGGCAGCAGGTACACCGCCGGGTCGCCGGAGCACTGGACATAATAGGACTCTCCTGTGCCGTCCAAGCTCCCTATGGCGAGAGTCAGTACCTCCTCCTCTCCGTCCTTCACACAGAGGACCCCCACCGGCTCCATCAGGCCGCAGGCGGACAGGACGTCAGCCTCCCCCCGGTAGTCCCAGTAGCTCTCAAGCTCCAGGGAGGACAGCTGGGCAAACAGGCTGGAGAAGGCGCTGTTCCCCTCCGGGATCGCCGTGCCGTCCACATACCAGAGGGTCTCCACCTCCTCTCCGCTGTCTGAGCCGCTCTCCTCCGCTTTCGTGAGGGTGAGAATGGTTCCGTTCCGCTGCCATGTAAGCGAGCTCACACTGTCCGTCCCCAGATCCGGGAGGTCCGGAATGGCGGCCAGGTCCAACAGCTCCAGCTCCCCCAGCTCCTCCGCCAAGCTGGTGTCAATGGTGTACACCAGGTCCGAGTGCTCCTCCTTGGCATAGCAGTAGCTGTCCGTGCTGTCCCCCAGCAGGAGAACGGCACGCTCCCCGCCCTCCCCGGCGACAGTGATCTGCAGGGCTGGCGTCTCCAGGCCATAGGCGGACAGGGGCTCCGGGTCGTCAATCACCCGAATGGCGGACAGAGTCCCCGCCCGCTCCGCCAGATCCTCCAGGGCATCCTGGTCCGCGGGGAAGGCCCCGTCCCCGTCGTACTGCCAGCTGTCTCCCACTTTGGTAAAGGAAAAGGTCCCGTTTTGATTGGTGAAGGACAGGACCTCCGGCCCGACGATCTGGGTGAGGTATACGGTGTCCTCCCCCTCCTCCTGGCCGCTGTTCCACAGGCGGAGGCCGGTATAGGCCCCCGCACACACCGCCAGGGCAGCAATCAAAGCCACCAGTGTCTTTGTCTGCCTGGTCATAGCTTCCTCCTCTTCAGCCAGAACAGGAAGCCCCACAGGAGAATTCCTGCTGGCAGGATCAAAATGTAGACGGCGCTCCACAGGCCCGGATTCCGAACTGTGTTATAGGTGACCGCCAGACTTTTGGCCGGGATGGTCCAATTGCTCATGTCGTCAAAGCCGGCGGTGACCGCATTGACAAACAGGGTCTGGTTGGCCAAGCTGGGGCTGGCAGCCAGGTCCTCTCCGTCCAGGAAGGAGGTGCTGCCCAGCACGGTAAGCCGCCCCCCGTCATCCCCCTGGGATACCGCTCCCAGCAGATAGGTGCCGGGGGTCTGGCTGTTGTCCTCTGTCACCGCCAGCGCCTGGTCGGTGGTGGTTAAGAATTCCGTCACAGACCATGGACTGTCCTCGCTGTCCTCCAGGGACAGAAAGCCCCGGGCGTTGGCGAAATAGGTCAGGGCGCCCCCGTCCACTCCGTCAGCCACCTGGCTGCCGGTGTTCACCACGCCGCAGATTCCAAAGGGGCCCTTCTGGGGGTAGTAGCTGCCCGGGTCGGCGATATACCCCTCCGCCAGGTCAAAGCCCCGGCTCTCCAGCAGGGCCTCCCAGTTGGGCAGGGGCTCTAAGGATGAGCCGGCCAAATAGAGCATCTGTCCGCCCCCGGCCAGATAGTCCTGGAGCATAGTCAGCTCCTCCGCGGACAGATCTGTCTCCGGGCCGTTTGCCAAGAGCAGGTCGCAGTCCTCAGGCACCGCTCCGCTGAGGAGGGGACTGACGCTGTCCAGCTCCAGATTGGCCTTTTGAAGCATGTCTGAAGCAAAGTCGGACAGCTCCGCCTCCCCGTGGCCGGTGACAGTGTATATCTTCCGGCTGGTCTGGCTGGTCACATAATCCACCGCAGAGGTGAGCTGTCCCTCGGCGTCAAAGGTGCTCTCCGTCACAGAGAAGTAGTTGGTCATGGTGTAGGTGATGATCTCGTTAAAGGGGATGGCCTCTGATTTCCCCGTGGCCGCACATTGGACCACCAGGCTGTCCGTCTGGGCCTCATATTGGCTGGCCTGCTCCGGGTGGGCCACCGGGTCCACATAGGTGAGGGAGAGGCGGTCTGACAGGGCCGCATACCGGTCCAAAAACTTGGTGATCCGCTCGTCGGCGCTCCCCTCCTCGGCCAGCACTACAATTTCCACGTTCTGATCCAGGCCGGACAGAAATTCCACAGAGGTGTCGGAGATCTCATAGAGGCTGTTGTCAGTCAAATCAAACTCCGTCAGATGAGAGGGCAGCTGCCCCATAATCAAATTGATTAACACTACCAGCGCCGTCACAGCACCAGTGACGGCAGCCAGATACCCACCCTGTCGCAGGGCCTTTTTCCCTGTTGTCTTGTTCACAGAGCGCACCCCCTCAGGCCCAGCGGCGCTTTTGAAGCGTCTGGACAGTCAAAAACAGGAATAGGAAGGCGAGGGTCAGATAGAGCACCAGCCTCTTCAGGTCGAACATACTGTACTGGACAAAGTTATAAAACACCTGGATAAAGGAGAAGGCGGACAGCAGCCCACCCAGGCCGGCAGGTAGGAAGCTCACTAGATCGTCCCACAGAAAGAGGACCAGCAGCACGGCAAAGGTGCTCACGGCGGCAATAATCTGACTCTCAGTCAGGGATGAGAGAAACATGCCGATGGCAAGGAACACGCACCCCATCAGGAAGAAGGCCAGCAAAGCGGCGTAGTCGGACAGCAGCCGGGCCTCTCCGTTCACAGCAATAATCAGGGGGCAGAATGCCATGAGCACCACAGGAAAGAGGAATACCGTGGCCATGGCAAAAAATTTCCCTAGCACCACGCCGGTCAGGGACACCGGGGCGGTGAGCAGCAGCTGGTCCGTGCGGCTGCGACGCTCCTCCGCCATGGATTTCATGGTGAGCAACGGAATCGCAAACATGAGAATAGACATCATGCTGTACAGGGTGTAGGAGAACTGTGGCAGGCCGCTGTACAGGTTATAGGCCATAAAGTAGATGCCGGTGAAGAATACCAGCACCGCAATAAATACATAGCCGATCATGGAGCTGAAATAGGAGCTCAGTTCCCGCCGATAGATCGCCGTCATGTCCGCTCCGCCTCCTCTGTCCGGTCCGTCTGAGTCGGCGAACCGCTCTCCAAATCCGTCCTGCCCTCCGGCGGGAGGGTGCCCCCCTCGTCTGAGGTGAGCTTCAGGAAGATATCCTCCAGGGTCATCTGATCCCGCCGCAGCTCCAGCAGGGGCAGCTCCGCCCGGGCACAGGCCCAGAACACCGCCTCCCGCAGGTCGGCCCCCTCTGCCCCCTCCAGCCGGAAGGAGCAGGTGCTCTCCTCCCGGGCGGGGAGCTGGGTCAGAGCCGTCAAGCCAGGCAGCGGGGCGAGGACCGCCCGCATCCGCTCCGCCTCCGCCGCTGCGGAGACCTCCAGAGCCGGAGTGGGGCCAGGGACCGCTCCAGTTCCTCCGGGGTGCCGGCGGCCACCTTTTTCCCGTGGTGGATGATGAGCAGATGATCGCACACCTCCTGCACCTCTGAGAGGATGTGGGAGCTGAGGATCACCGTGTGCTGGCGCCCCAGCTCACGGATGAGGGTTCGGATCTCCAGGATCTGCTGGGGGTCCAGGCCCACTGTAGGCTCATCCAAAATCAGCACCTTGGGAAAGCCCAGCAGGGCCTGAGCCAGTCCTGCCCGCTGGCGGTAGCCTTTGGACAGGTTCCGCAGCAGCCGCCCCCGGACCCCCGCGATGCCGGTGAGCTCCATCACCCGGGCGGTCTGTTCTCCCCTCTTCCCTTTGGGCACACCCTTCAGATGGGCGGCAAACTCCAGATACTCCTCCACCGTCATGTCCAGGTAGAGCGGCGGCTGCTCCGGCAGATAGCTGATAGCGGCCTTGGCCGCCTCCGGCTCCCGGGTGACGCTGCGGCCGTCTACCAGGACCTCTCCCTCCGTGGGTCCCAAATAACCTGTCATCAGGTTCATAGTGGTGGATTTCCCAGCGCCGTTTGGCCCCAAAAAGCCAAAGATCTGGCCGTCCGCCACGGTAAAGGACAGGTGGTCCACTGCCGTGCGGCGGCCGTATTGCTTCACTAAATCCCGCACTTCGATCATAGAGTCGAAACCTCCTCTCTGTTATTTCACAGCGATCCCATCATACTCCAGAGAGCTGAAATATCCCTGAAAAACCAGTGAACATTTTATGAAACCCATCTTGCCAGACCGGGCCCGGTCCGGTATACTGAAGGCAGAGCGGGAGCCGCGCCCAGACGCGGAGCGGGCCGGGGCGGCTGTCCCGTCCGCAACTCCTTCGCCGATCAATCAAAGAAAGGCGCGTGACAAAGCATGAAGTACGAGATTCAGGGAGAGCCCATGCCGGTGGTCATCTGTGACCTGGAGGGCGGTGAATCCATGATCACAGAGAAGGGCTCCATGGTGTGGATGTCCCCTAACATGGAGATGGAGACCTCCGCCGGCGGTCTGGGCAAGGCCTTCGGCCGCATGTTCTCTGGAGAGTCCATCTTCCAGAATATCTACACGCCTCGGGGCGGTCCCGGAATGATCGCCTTTGCCTCCTCCTTCCCCGGCTCTATCCGTGCAGTGCGGATCTCTCCCGACCAGCCTGTGGTGGTGCAGAAGTCGGCTTGTCTGGCCTCGGAGTCCGGGGTGGAGCTGTCTGTGTTCTTCCAAAAGAAGCTGGGCGGCGGCTTCTTTGGCGGCGAGGGCTTCATCATGCAGAAACTCGCCGGCCGCGGCATGGCCTTTTTGGAGATTGACGGCCACGCGGTGGAGTATCAGCTGGCCCCCGGCCAGCAGATCGTGGTGGACACGGGCAATCTGGCCATGATGGACGCCTCCTGCTCCCTGGACATCCAGTCCGTCAAGGGGGTCAAAAACATGCTCTTCGGGGGAGAGGGCATCTTCCATACTGTGGTCACTGGGCCGGGCCGGGTGGTCCTGCAGACCATGCCCATCTCCGCCTTCGCTGGGGCCATTGCCTCAGTGCTCCCCAACAAACAGTGATCCGCGCCTGCAGGCGCGGCGGCGCCCTGCGGCCAGGCTTTTCCAGCGCTCTGCCGCAGGGCGTCCTATTTTTCTGTCCCCAGTGGGGACAGAGCCCGTCTTACAATCCCCGCTTCACCACGTTCTCTGAGATTTCCCCCAGGGCCTGGGCGGCCTCCATGTCGTACCGCTGGCTCCGGGCCAGGTCTGCCAGAGTGATGATGCCCACCAGCTTCCCCTCCTCCACCACCGGCAGGCGGCGCACCTGTTCCCGGGCCATCAGGCGGGTGGCTGTCCGGCAGTCCTCGTGAGGGGATACACAGGCGCACCCCCGGGTCATAATGTCCCGCACCAGGGTCTGGGCCGGGTCCTCCTCCGCCGCCACGCACCGGAGTACAATGTCACGGTCAGTGACCATGCCCCGCAGGCGGCGGTCCTCCCCGCACACAGGCAGGGATCCAACATTATGCCGGCTCAGGAGCCGGGCGGCCAGGGCCGCGGATGCGGTGGGCTCAACGGTCACCACGCTGGGATTCATCAGATCCTTGATTTCCATTGCTGCACATCCTTTCCAGGTTTGGACTCCTCCCCTCCAGTATGCCCGTTCCTTGGGAAATCATACCAGAGACCTGTGCAGGGCATCTTAACTAAAATTTAATGTTTATCAGGCGAAATTCGGTTGCTTTTTGCCGGAAAAACAGGTATACTTGTCCCGTTTACTAGGAAATCCGCACATGCGGCAAAAAGGAGAATGTTATTTTGAAACGCAGCTCAGAGGGCACCTCCCGCTCCCCGGCCGGCAAGCTGGGAAAAACCCTGATCAATCTGCTGGTCACCCTGGCGGTGGGAGCCGTCTACTTCTATGTGGCTCTGCCGGCCATCAATCTCCAATCCGGGGATTTTTACAGCTTCCTGCTCCTGCTCTGCGCGGCGTACGTCCTGTGTGCCCTGGTCACCTCCGGTTTCCAGGCGGCCGCCGCCACCTCCGGCAAGGGCCGTCTGAAGGACTACCTCCGATTTATCAAGCAGCAGTGTCTCCCCGTAGGCATCCTACTGGTGGCCATGGCGGCAGTTGTGGTGATTGGGGAGATCATCTCCCTCCCCATTTTCCGGGCGGGGGCCTACCGGGACCTGCTCACTGTAGAGGACGGGGAGTTCACCCAGGACATCGGCCAGATCTCCTTCAATGAGATCCCCACCCTGGACCGGGCATCCGCCGAGTATCTGGGAGATCGACAGATGGGCACCCTCAGCGACATGGTCAGCCAGTTCGAGTACTCCAACGACTCCACCCAGATCAACTACCAGGGCCGGCCCGTGCGGGTGGCCCCCATCTCCTATGCGGACCTGATTAAGTGGTTCACCAACCGCGGCCAGGGCCTGCCCGCCTATGTGGTGGTGGACATGGTTACCCAGGAGGCCCAGGTGATCCGGCTCCCCGAGGGGCAGGGAATGAAGTACTCCTTCTCTGAGCCTCTGAACCGGAATATCCTGCGCCACCTGCGCTTCCAGTATCCCACGTTTATGTTCGATACCCCTCAGTTTGAGATCGACGAGGAGGGCAACCCCTGGTGGATCGCCCCCCGTGTGGTCAAGACCATCGGCCTGTTCGGGGGTACGGACATCGACGGGGCGGTGCTGTGCAACGCCATCACTGGGGAAAGCCAGTACTACGCCAAGGATGACGTCCCCACCTGGGTGGACAACGTGTACACCCCCGAGCTTATCATGGAGCAGTACGACTATCACGGCACCCTGGTCAACGGCTTTATCAACTCCATCTTGGGACAGCGGGATGTGACTATCACCACCGAGGGGTACAACTACATCGCCCTCAACGACGACGTGTACGTGTACACCGGCATCACCTCCGCCAACGCCGACCAGTCCAACCTGGGCTTCCTGCTCAGCAACCAGCGCACCAAGGAGACCAAGTATTATGACGCCCCCGGCGCCACCGAGTACGCCGCCATGAGCTCCGCCATGGGCGTGGTCCAGGACCTGGGCTACCAGGCCACCTTCCCCCTGCTGCTGAACATCTCCGGGGAGCCCACCTACTTCATCCCCCTGAAGGATCAGGCCAACCTGGTGAAGAGCTATGCCATGGTCAACGTGGCCCGGTATGACATTGTGGCCACCGCCGACACGGTCACCGCCTGTGAGCAGGAGTATATCCGCCTGCTGTCCGACCGGGGCATCACCCAGGAGGAGGACCTGCCCCAGACCGAGGCGTCCGGCGCCGTGGCGGAGATCCGTTCGGCGGTGCTGGAGGGCAACACCTACTACTTCATCCGCCTGGAGGGGGAGGAGGTCTTCTATGCCCTGTCCGCCGCGGACAATCCCCTCTCGGTGATCCTCAACGTGGGCGACCGGGTGACCATCTCCCACGCGGAGAGTCAGGAGCAGGCCGCCATCCTGGACGGCTACTCCCTTACCGTGGAGGGCCGGGCCCAGGCCCAGGTGACTCTCCCCCAAGATCCGCCCCAGGAGACGGAGCCCCCCGCCGCGGCGGAGGAGATCCCGGCGGCGTAGCGCGCTGAGGAGCCGCGTGAACGGTCCCCAAGAAGCGGGGCGGGCTGAGGCCCGCCCCCGCCGGAGCGGATGTTAAATTTTTTTAACCTTCAAAGCCCGGCAATTTCATTTTCATTCCCACAAAATTATGCTATACTTACTAAAAATGGACTGGGCCTGCTGTCCGGTCCCAGTGCGAAAAAAGGCGGGATTTGTTTGACACATACCTTTGATGTCCTTGTGGCAGGGGCGGGCTTTGCCGGGGCGGTGGCCGCCCGGGAACTGGCGGAGCGGGGCGGCCGGCGGGTGCTGGTGCTGGAGCGCCGCGCCCATGTGGGCGGCAACGCCTATGACCGTCTGGACCAAGCCGGGGTGCTTATCCACCAGTACGGTCCCCACATCTTTCATACCAACAACCGGCGGGTGTTTGACTACCTCTCCCGCTTTACCCAGTGGCGGGACTATCAGCACCGGGTTATTGCAAACCTCCCCGACGGCAAGGGCGCTCGGATGACCTATCCGGTCCCCTTCAACCTCACCTCCCTGGAGACGGCCTTTGGGGCGGAAGAGGGCCGCCGGCTGGGAGACAAGCTGCTGGAGGCCTACGGGCCGGAGCGGAAGGTCACTATCCTGGAGCTGCGGCAGAGCGCCGACCCCGAGATTGCCGCCCTGGCGGACTATGTGTACGAGCATGTGTTCGTCCACTACACCATGAAGCAGTGGGGCCAGACCCCCGAGGAGATCGACCCCAACACCACCGCCCGGGTGCCGGTGTTCCTCTCCCGGGACGACCGGTACTTCCAGGACGCCTATCAGGGCATGCCCCTGGAGGGCTACACCCCCCTGTTTGAGCGGCTGCTGGACCACCCCAACATCACCGTGGAGCTGGGGACAGACGCGCGGAAGCGGCTGGACCTGTCCGGGGAGCGCATCCGGGTGGATGGGGCGGAATTTGACGGTCCGGTGATCTATACCGGACAGGCGGACGAGCTGTTCGGCTTCCGGTTCGGCCCTCTCCCCTACCGCACCCTGGACTTCCGGTTTGAGACTCTGCCCCAGGACGATTTCCAGGGTTACGGCACGGTGAATTACACCGTGGACGAGGATTACACCCGCATCACCGAGTTCAAGCACCTCACCGGCCAGGTGAAGCCGGGGGTGACCACCATTGTGAAGGAGTACTCCCGCGCCTGCACCGGGGCCCCGGAGGAGACCCCCTACTACGCCATCATCAACCCGGAGAACAACGCCCTGTATGCCCGGTACAAGGAGACGGCGGACCGGTTCCCCAACCTCCGCCTCCTGGGCCGCCTGGCGGAATATAAATACTACAACATGGATGCCATCGTGGCCCGGGCATTGGAGCTGTCCGACCAGCTGTTAGAAACCCTGTAGGGGCGGATACCATCCGCCCGGCTCTTTCCCTTTGGTACGCGGGCGGATGATATCCGCCCCTACAAAAAGGGCTAAGCCGGAACAAGAATCAAAACGGAGAAAAAGAGTATGGACAAATTGATTACCTTCGCCGTCCCCTGCTACAACTCGGCGGCCTATATGGAGCACTGCGTGGATACCCTGCTCCAGGGTGGGGACGACATTGAGATCGTCCTGGTGGACGACGGCTCCACCAAGGACGACACCCCTGCCATCTGCGACCGGTATGCCGCGGAGCACCCGGACATTGTCCGGGTCATCCATCAGGAAAACGGCGGCCACGGGGAGGGGGTCAACCAGGGGCTGCGCAACGCCCGGGGGATCTACTACAAGGTGGTGGATTCGGACGACTGGGTGGACGTGCCCTCCCTCCACAAGGCCCTGGACAAGCTGCGCCAGTTCGTCCGGGACGGGAAGCTGGTGGACCTGCTCATCTGCAACTATGTCTATGAGCATGTGGAGGACCACACTCAGCGGGTGATGCACTACCGGAATGTGTTTCCCCGGAACAAGGTGTTCGGCTGGGAGCAGATCGGCCGGTTCCGCCCCTCTCAGTACCTGCTCATGCACTCAGTGATTTACCGCACCCAGCTGCTGCGGGACTGCGGCCTGGAGCTGCCCAAGCACACCTTCTATGTGGACAACATTTTTGTCTATCAGCCCCTGCCCTGGGTAAAGAATATGTACTACCTGGACGTGGACCTGTACCGGTACTTCATCGGCCGGGCGGAC
>CALXGD010000017.1 GCA_944387745.1 uncultured Oscillospiraceae bacterium | reverse complement strand
CAGCAGCTCCTGGTCGGTGCCGTCACCGCAGATGGTGGTAATGTGGGGGAACATCTCGCTGATCTGGCGGCAGCGCTCCTCGCTGATCTCCACAATCTTCACCCGCATTTTCATCTTCTCCAGCAGCAGCGCCAGATAGACAGCCACCTTTCCGCCGCCGGCAATAAAGACGTTCTTCACCTGGGGGGTATACCGCCCCAACAGGCGGAAAAACTGGTCCAGGCTGGCAGGACGGCCGATGATGTACAGCTTGTCCCCCGCCTGAGGCACAAAGGAGCCGTTGGGAATGGTGACCTCCCCATTCCGGTCCACCGCACAAAACAGCAGGGAGAGCTTCTTCACCTGGTCAGACAGGGCGTGGAGAGGTGCCCCCACCATAAAGTCCCCCTCCTGGAGGCGGAAGCCCATGAGCTCCACTCGGCCCCGGCAGAAGGTCTCGATATTGGCGGCGGAAGGGAAGCGCAGCAGCCGGGAGATTTCCACCGCGGTGGCGTTCTCCGGGTTGATGATCATGTCGATACCCAGGTCCTTTTTCAGGTCCTTCAGGCCCATACTGTACTCCGGGTTGCGGATGCGGGCGATGGTGTACTTGCTGCCCAGATGCTTGGCGGTAAGGCAGCACACCATGTTCACCTCGTCGGAGTTGGTGGCGGCCACCAACAGGTCCGCCTCCGCTGCCCCCGCCTCCTCCAGTGTGGACACAGACACGGCGTTGCCCCGGATGCCCATAATGTCCAAGGAGTCGGAGGCGCGGCGCAGGCTCTCCTCCCGCATGTCCACAATGGTCACGTCATACTTTTCCTTTACCAGCTGCTCGGCCAGAGAAAATCCCACCTTGCCGTTGCCCACAATGACAACCCGCAGGGACGTCTTTTCTCTCTCTTTTTCTTTCATACCTTCTCCTATCTATCCCGGAAGGGGATACACTATATTATTATATTTTAGGTGAAGCAAATCAGAATAAACACTCCGCAGAGGGAGAGGTCAAATGGTCCACTGGCTGTGGATCAGGCCCACCAGCCCCCAGCCGGACTCTCCCGGGGCAAACACCATCTTCAGGGAGCACCAGTCCAGGCCCCCATAGGCCGGGTCCAAGCCAGGATAGCACAGGTCCACAAACCGGCAGTCCCGGTAGACCTCCTGAAGATTTTCCAGGGAGTTGCCGCTCATAACGATCTCATCCACCCCCACCGTTGGGGCCTGGGTGTAGTCCACAGAGAAGATGAATTCCTCTAAAAATTGAGAGATGGTCAGCTGGATGGGCTCCCCCCTGCCGTCCTCAAACCCCCACAGATAGCGGTTGCCGTCCTGCTCCAGGTCTCGGATCTGGTCAGCGGTGAAGCACTGGTCCCGCTCCAGATCTACAGTAGAGTAAGGGGAGAAGGTGACCCCCCGTTCCGGATGGACATAGGTGGCCAACGCCGAATAGTTCCGGTCTTTCAGGGCGCTGGCCACATCCGCGGCGCAGCGCAGAAGGGCTGCGGTGTCCTTGGAGGAAAAGGCGGTCTCCTCCCGCCCCTCCGTAGGTGCCTGTGAGACGTCCGCAGGCCTATCCATCCGACCGGGAAACAGGCACAGAAGTCCCAGTATAAAACCGAACAGAAATAAAATCAGCGGAACTGCAGCACGCTTCAAAGGCACACACCCCCTTCTGCTTCAACCGCCGGTGGGGACCGGCAGCTTTGGATTCCGTTTGGCGCAAGCGCTTGGAAATTGTCCCGCCAAATGCAGCAGGCGGCACTCGCTCATTTTACAGACGGTATTATAGAAGGTCACTTCCAAAAAAGCAAGATGGGAACAGCATTTTCCCCCAGATTTTCTGGTATCTTTGCGGGAAATTTTCAGGAAAATTTCAAGGAATCTCCTTGACAGGCTAAAATCTGCCTGATATAATTTTAGAGCCGCTTTGAGCAGGGCTTTTAAGCGGGAGATTTCCTCCCCTCCTGTGAGAGCGAGCCCGTGATAAAGGAGTTGAAACAGACATGAAGGCAATCATTGTGACCGGCGGCAAGCAGTACAAGGTGGCGGAGGGCGACACTCTGTTCATCGAGAAGCTGGAGGCCGAGGACGGCCAGGAGGTCGTGTTCGACCAGGTGCTGGCCGTTTTGGACGGAGACAACGCCACCTTCGGCACCCCCGCTGTGGAGGGCGCCTCTGTCACCGCCACCGTGGTGAAGAGCGGCAAGAGCAAAAAGGTGCGCATCTTCAAGTATGCCCCTAAGAAGGGCTACCGGAAGCGCCAGGGCCACCGTCAGCCCTACACCAAGGTGCAGATCAGCGCTATCAAGGCCTAATCCATGACCTGCGCTGAGTTCTACACCGAAGGCAGCCGCATCACCGGGTTTACCGTCCGGGGGCACAGCGGCTACGCTCCGGAGGGTGAGGACATTGTCTGCGCCGCCGTCACCAGCGCAGTCCGCCTGGTGGAGTGCGCCGTCAACGACGTGCTGGGGCTGGAGGCCTCCGTCAAGGTGCGGCAGCAGGACGCGTCTATCACATTAAAGCTCCCCTCCCATCTGGATCAAGCCAATGAGAGCGCCTGCCAGACTCTTCTGGCCGCCCTCATGGTCCATCTGGTCCAGCTGGCTGAGGAATATCCTGATTTTATTACCGTTATGGAGGTGTAATACATGCTGAACATCGGTCTGCAGTTTTTCGCCCACAAAAAGGGCGTTGGTTCCACCCGGAACGGCCGCGACTCTGAGTCCAAGCGTCTGGGCGTGAAGCGGGGCGACGGCCAGTTCGTCCTGGCCGGCAATGTCCTGGTCCGGCAGCGCGGCACCCACATCCACCCCGGCGTGAACGTGGGCAAGGGCAGCGACGACACCCTGTTCGCCCTCAAGTCCGGCAAGGTGAAGTTCGAGCGCCTGGGCAAGGACCGCAAGCAGGTCTC
>CALXGD010000016.1 GCA_944387745.1 uncultured Oscillospiraceae bacterium | reverse complement strand
CTCCCCCTTCATCTGCTCCGCCCCCTCCGGGGAGAGGGTGTAGCCATTCTTCTCGCACATGGACTGAAAGATGGAGAAGAGCTCCTCTCCGGTGTAATCTTCAAAGTAGAAGTATTTGTTGAACCGGGACTCCAGACCTGGATTGGAGTGGAGGAAGCGCTCCATGGGGCCGGAGTAGCCGGCCACAATGACGATCAGATCCCTCCGGTGGTCCTCCATGTTTTTCAGCAGAACCTCGATGGCCTCCCGGCCGAAGTCGTTGGCGCTCTCGCCGCTGGCCAGGGCGTAGGCCTCATCAATGAACAGCACGCCGCCGATGGCCCTCTTCACAACCTCACTGGTTTTTAAAGCGGTCTGCCCCACATACCCGGCCACCAGCCCGGAGCGGTCCACCTCCACCAGCTGGCCCTTGGGCAGCACACCGATGGCGTGGTAGATCTTGGCCAGCAGCCGGGCCACAGTGGTCTTGCCGGTGCCAGGATTGCCCAGGAACACCAGGTGGAGGGACATGGGGGGGACGGGCAGGTCCGCTTCCTCCCGGAGCTTCCGCACCTTCACCAGGTTAATGAGGCTCTTTACGTCCTCCTTTACCTTTTTCAGGCCGCACAGGCTGTCCAGTTCCGCCAGCAGCTCCTCCAGGGTGGGCTCTGACTCCTTGGCCTCACTCCCCGGAATCTCCTGGGCCTGGGGCGCCTCCTCATGGGGTGCGGCCTTCCCGTCCTCCTCTCCGGCAGGGACCTTGGTGACAAACTGGTCCGCATTCAGGGCGGGCTGGTCCCCGGAGAGCCCGTCTTTCTCACACAGCTCCAACAGCGTGTCTGTACAGGCGTTGACGAATCCGGCCGATGCCTCGCTGACCACGCCGCCCGCCGCGGCAAACAGCAGAAGGATGAGGGTCATCTGGTCGGCAAAGCGTTGAGCCAGGGCGGTATGGTTTTTTCGGTCATATTCCCGCAGGGCATGGAAGAAGGCTGGGGGCTGGAAGCCGCCGTAATTGGCTACCCCGGAGGCCACCTCCCAGTATAGGGCGGAGGGGGAGGGATTGGTGCAGGAGTAAATTGCGTTATAAAACTCTACGTGCTTGGATGTGATCCCAAGGGGGGTGTCCGCCTGCCACACGCCCAGGGCGCACTGGCGGAAAAAGGAGTCCGCCTCCCGGCCGAAGGCCTGCCTCAGGGCGGGCTCTGGAAGCCACTGCCGAAAGGCGGTGACGGCCTCACTGTACTGCTTGTGGGCCTCGGCTGCGGTGATGGTTCCTGATTTCATGGGTATGCCTCCCCTCTCGGCGGCGGGCGAAAGACACGAAGATGCGGACCTCCGCCGCTGGCCTTCATTATAAAAGAAAGTGGAGGCGCGGTCAAGGTGCGAAGGCCGTCTCCCGCCCGAAAGGTTCTCCTCTTTTTTGGCCGGCTGAGGTCCACTTGCTGGAAGGTCCGCACCCTTTCCGGGGGAGCGGTTTGGCGGATGGGGTAAACCTGGGATGGGCGGAGAGAAAATCCTCCGCCTGGACGGACAGACAAAATATCCAGATCGGAGGGGTATAATAAGCAGGAATTCGCCAAAAGTTGACATAATTTTGTTAAAAATTTGTTATTTCCACTTTCCCCGTTGACGAGGCAGTTAATTCCTTGTAAAATGGAAGCTGAGACCGCAGGTATATCCCCGGTCTGCCAGCCAAGAATGAGGATGGAGGAAGTTCCATATGGCCACAAAGAAAGCTCCACCCCGGCGGAACACGGATGTGATTCGGTGTGAAAACTGCGGGGAAGAATATTCTACTACTTATAAGCGCTGTCCCTTCTGTGACGAGCGGCCCGGGGGCCGCAGCTACCCGCCCATTGGGGGCCGGCGAGTGGCGGGGGGCGGCCGCTCCGGTCGGAGTGGACAGCCCAACCCCCTCCAGGTGGCCGGCCTGGTGGTCTCTCTGGCGCTGGTCATTGCCGCAGTGATCATTGTCTTTACCACCCTGTCCCCCCTGCTGTTTGGGAACACCCCGTCCGGCTCCAATGTGAGCCAGTCCAACGACACGTCTCAGACACCGGAGGGTACGGCGCCTCAGTCCATTGTTATCTCTGAGCCGGGGACGCCCCTTCAGGCGGGAGAGATTTTCCAGCTCACGGTGGTTCCCACCCCGGCGGACGCTGTGGTTTCTCCGGCGGAGTGGTCCAGCAGTAACTCGGATATTGCCACAGTGGACGAGTTCGGCAACGTGACCAATGTGTACAAAGGCGGCGACCAGGTGCCAGTGACGATCACAGTCTCTGTGGGCGGTTTGACGGCCTCCTGTACAGTGTACTGCACCGGCGACGGGACAGGCGAGAGCATCACCCCTGTGACGCCTGGCGGGGATACCCAGACCGGCACAGGCGCCGTGTCCGGCGGCAGCTTTGCCCCTGGCACCGATGTGGTGATCACCGGAGCCACCGGCGGCCTGAACATCCGCTCCGGCCCGGGCACAGAGTACTCTGTCCAAGCCAGCACCCAGGACGGCGCCACCGTCACTGTCCAAGAGGACATGGGCAACGGCTGGTATCGCATTGAGTACTCCACCGGCGGCGGCAACATGGAGGAGGGCTATGTGATGGGCGACTATCTGGCCCCCGCAGGAAATTAAAGTACAACAGAGAGAACGAGATATGAGACAGCCCCGGCGGAACGATCCGCCGGGGCTGTTTTCATTGCGGCTCTGGAGGAAAATCCGCCAGCACCAGTGGCTCTGTCCAGAGGCGGTCCACCCTGCCGCGCTCCTTCCAGGGCCCGAGGGATAGCGGCAGCTCCGCCTCTCCCCGGGAGCGGGGGTAGGCGGAGGCGTGATACTCGTGGGAGGAGGTGCCCAGCCAAAGCCTTCCCTGGGAAAAGAAGCACAGATCCTCTGGCAGCCAGAAGCAGTCCTCTCCGGCGGCCAGGAACAGGTCGTGAAAGGTGTCGGCGAGCACCTGCTTGGCTCCCGGCGCGGTGGAGTAGAGAAAGACGGCGAGGGGGCGCTTAGGGGAGACGCGGATCCAAAACCAGCGGCTGGTGGAGATCCGGCCGGTCAACCAGGGGGCCAGCTGGGCCAGAAACTCCCCCTGGAGGCGGTTCCACTCCGGCGTCTCTGGACAGTCGCTGCCCTGCCAGGTGAGAGTGAAGCAGTCAGAGTGGGCGAAGCAGTAGTCCAGAAGTTGCCCAAAGGCGTCTCCGGACAGAGCGCCCCATTCCTCCAGGGTGAGCAGGGCGGGGTAGGAATGTTCCATAGCGTGAGCCTCCTGTTGGAAAAAATGCCCCGGCGGAGGAGGGGGCTCCCGCCGGGGCGGCTTGCGTATTCTGAGACTGTGCGGCGCTTTTGCGGGATCAGCCCGCCGCCTTGGCCCGGTGATCCTCGATGAATTTCTTGATGGGGCCCACGCCGGTGACCTTCTCCACCTGGCCCTGGGCCTCCCAGGCCAGGGTGGGGGCCTGGCGCACCCCATAGCGGGTGGTCAGGTCGGGGGACTCCTCGGCCACTACCTTCTTGTAGGAGATCCCGGCCTTCTGGAGAAGGGCCTCCGCCTGGCGGCAGTTGGGGCAGGTGCGGGTGGTGAACAGAAGGAGCTCCTCCTGGGGTTCCGTCTGGGTGTACTCCGTCGGGGCGGTCACCTGGGCGCCCGCCTGACCGGCCCGGTGCAGGTGGGAGTGGGCCAGGTCATACACCTTCCGGTCCTTAAACTCCTGGGTCTTGCCGTCGTTCCAGTTCTGAACGGGGCGATAGTAGCCGGTGATGCGGCTGTACACCTCCGCCGGCTTGCCGCAGATGGGGCAGGTGTACTGCTCCCCGGTGAGGTAGCCGTGGTCGGCGCACACAGAGTAGGTGGGGGACATGGTGTAGTAGGGCAGCTTATAGTTCTCCGCGATCTTCCGCACCAGGGCGGCCGCCGCCTGCCAGGAGGGCAGTTTTTCGCCCAAAAAGGCGTGGAACACGGTGCCGGAGGTGTAGAGGGTCTGCAGCTCGTCCTGCACGTCCAGGGCGGAGAAGATGTCCTCAGTGTAGCCCACAGGCAGGTGGGAGGAGTTGGTGTAGTAGGGGGTGCCGTTCTCGTTAGCGGTGATGATGTCGGGGAACTGCTCCTTGTCGTGCTTGGCAAAGCGGTAGGTGGTGGACTCGGCGGGGGTGGCCTCCAGGTTATAGAGGTCGCCGTACTTCTCCTGGTAGTCGGAGAGGCGCTCCCGCATGTGGTTGAGGACCTCCACGGCGAACTTCTGGGTCTCCGGGTGGGTCAGATCGGCCCGGAGCCACTTGGCGTTCAGGCCCACCTCATTCATGCCAATCAAACCGATGGTGGAGAAGTGGTTATTAAAGGTCCCAAGATAACGCTTTGTATGGGGGTACAGCCCCGCGTCCAGCAGCTTGGTGATGACGGTGCGCTTGGTTTTCAGGCTGCTGGCGGCGATGTCCATCAGCTTGTCCAGCCGCTGGTAAAAGTCGGCCTCGTTTTCCGCCAGATAGGCGATGCGGGGCAGGTTGATGGTGACCACGCCC
>CALXGD010000015.1 GCA_944387745.1 uncultured Oscillospiraceae bacterium | reverse complement strand
GACCCCCGGCAGCCGGACGGCCCCTATGACACGCTGCTGTTCCAGCTGGACTCGGATATGACGGAGGAGCGGGAGGACCTGGTCCTCTGGGGGGACTGCGGCGTGGGCAACTTTTTCATCAACCGGGAGGACCTGCTGCGCCGGGATTTTGCCCGGGTGCTGTACAACTGGGACTGCTGCTGAGCATACCAAACCAAACGTGAGGTGACGCCCCATGGCACATACCCTGAACGACTATATCAACCTGCTGGAGCGGGAACACCTGCTCTCCGCGCCAGCCCCGGAAGGGCTGGACCGGGCGCAGCCCATCGCCCTGGTGTCCTGCGACTCCCGGAACGTGGTCCCCGGCACCCTGTTTGTGTGTAAGGGGGCCCACTTCAAGCCGGAGTTTCTGGACATGGCCCGCAGCCGCGGGGCAGTGATCTACGCCAGCGAGACGGCCTATCCCGACTGCCCCCTCCCCTGCCTGCTCCTGGCCGACCTGCGCCGGGCCTTGGCCATGCTGTCCGACTTTTTCTACCGCCACCCCTCCGGGCGGCTGAAGGTGGTAGGCTTCACCGGGACCAAGGGTAAGTCCTCCGCAGCCTACTATCTGAAATCCGTTCTGGACGTGCACCAGGCCCGGCGGGGCAAGGGGGAGACGGGGGTGATCTCCTCCATCGACACCTACGACGGGGTGGAGCGCTTCGAGTCCCACATCACCACCCCGGAGTCCATCGACTTACAGCGGCACCTGGCCCACGCGGCGGACGCGGGCCTGGAGTACCTGACCATGGAGGTGTCCAGCCAGGCGCTGAAATACCACCGGAGCCTGTGCACCCAGTTCGCCGCCGCCTGTTTTCTCAACATCGGCTATGACCACATCTCCCCCATCGAGCACACGGATTTTGAGGACTACTTCACCTCCAAGCTGAAAATTTTCACCCAGGCCCAGGTGAACTGCGTCAACCTGGACTGCGACCACGGGGAGGAAGTCCTCTCCGCCGCACGGGCGGCCGGGCGGCCGGTGATTACCTTCTCCCAAAAAGAACCCCAGGCGGACGTGTACGCCTCCTCCGTCCGGAAGGAGGACGGGCAGACCGTCTTTCAGGTCCGTACCCCCGGCGAAACGCGGGAATTCCGCCTGACCATGCCAGGCCTCTTCAATGTGGAAAACGCCCTGGGGGTTATCGCCGTGTGCCAGGCGCTGGAAATTCCCGCCGCCGACGTGTACGACGGCCTTGTCCGGGCGCGGGTGCCGGGGCGGATGGAGGTGTTCTCCAACGCCGACGGGAGCCTGAGCGCCATTGTGGACTACGCCCACAACCGCCTGTCCTTCGAGACCCTGTTCCGCTCCGTCCGGGAGGAGTTTCCCGGCCGGAACATGGCCATTGTCTTCGGCTGCCCCGGCAAAAAGGCCCTGGACCGCCGCCGGGACCTGGGGGAAGCGGCCGGACAGTGGTGCGACCGGGTTTATCTCACCGAGGAGGACAGCGGCGAGGAGGACACCCTGGACATCTGCAAGGAGATCGCCCCCAATGTGGAGAAGGAGGGGGTGACGCCCCAGATCATCCCCAACCGGGGGGAGGCCATCCGCCGGGCGGTGCTGGACAGCGAGGGACCTTCCGTCCTTCTGCTCACCGGCAAGGGCCGGGAGACCCGGCAGAAGCGGGGGAGCGAGTATATCGACACCCCCACCGATGTGGAGTATGTCCAGGCATTTCTTCAGGAGTATGACCTGCGGCGGAAGCTGGACCGGACTTCCCCCGCCAGAGCAGCCCTGTCTGTCCTCCCGGCTCTGGAACAGCGGAGAGGGGAGACCTGGGTCGTCAATCTCCCCCCTCAAGCTCCAGAAAATCTTCTGGATGTCCCGGCTCTTGCCCGGGCGGGAACTCGGGTGGTTCTGATTCGGGCCCAGGGGGGGGCGCTGCCCCAGGAGATCTCCAGCACGGGAGTGGTCCTGTCCGCCGGAGACGGAGGACTTTTAAAGCATACAGATTCCGGCATCAATGTCCGGCCGAAGCTATTGGAGACCCTGCTGAATGGAGGCTTTCTCCCTGTCCTCACTGGCAGCGGAGAGGAGGCCGCCGCCATCGCTCAAGTTTTAAAGGCGGACCGGCTGATCTTCTTTCTCTCTGGAGAGCCCTCCCTGGCCCTGGGGGAGGACCGCCAGGTGGAGCTGCTCCATATGAATTTGGCCAAAGGAGCCGAGCTCCTGAAAGAGGGGCTGCTGCCGCCTCCTGTGGCGGAGGCACTGACACTGGCCTGCCGGGGAGCGGAAGGCGGTGTCAAGAAAAGCGTCCTTTTAAACCTGGACGACCCACACACTCTTCTGCTGGAGGCCCTTGGCCAGCAGATCATGGGCCTGTCTGTCACCCCTTGACTCGCCTATATCCCTTTGTGGTTTCCTGTCCGCTCCCGGCACCAGGAGAACATGACCATACACAACAAGTAGGTTTCGATAGAATGGAGGAAATCCCATGCTGATCCGAACAAAACTTCCCGCCCTGGTTCTTGCCGCCGCGCTTCTTCTCTCTCTCCCTGCCTGTGCCCCCAAGGAGTCGGAGGAACCCACTCCGCCCCCTGAAGAGCCGTCTATCTCTGTCCTGGCCCCCACTGAACCGGAGGAGGAAGCTGAACTCCCCTATGTCAACCCCTTGACAGGGGAGGGGTGTCAGAGGGAGATCGCTCAAAATCGACCGGTGGCCATCATGCTGAATAATTTAAAAAAAGCCCTCCCCCAGCTGGGCGTATCCCAGGCAGACATTATCTATGAGGTCCCTGCCGAAGGGGGAATCACCCGTATGCTGGCGGTCTTTCAGGACGTGGAGGACGTGGGTGAGATCGGCTCTGTACGCTCCGCCCGAGACTATTATGTATCCCTGGCCCTGGGCCATGACGCCCTGTTTCTCCACGCCGGGGGCAGCCCCAGTGCTTACTCCGCCATTTACGACTGGGACGTCACCGCTCTGGACTGTGTAAATGGTCCCTATGAGGGAACCCTATTCTGGCGCGATCAGGAGCGGCGAAAATCTATGGGCCTGGAGCACAGCGTTCTCACCTCGGGAGAGACGATCTCAGAGCTGTTGCCCACCTACTCCTACCGCCTGGAGCATCAGGAGGGTTTTCAATACCCCGTCTCCTTCCTCGACCAGGGGCAGACTGCTCAGGGCGAGGCGGCCTCTCAGCTCACAGTGAAGTTCTCCACCTATAAAACTGGAATCTTTACATACGATCCGGAGACCGGCAAGTACGCGGTGGAGGAATATGGCGCCCCCTATGTGGACGGCAATTCCGGAGAGCAGGTTCAAGTCAAGAATGTGCTACTGCTCCGCACCGACATCTCCACCGTCCCTGGCGACGCCGAGGGGCGGCTGAATGTGCGCACCACCGGAACAGGGGAGGGCCTGCTTCTGTGCGATGGAACGGTCCAAGAGATCACCTGGTCTAAGGCCAGCCACAGTGCGCCTCTTACCTATCTCGCAGAGGACGGCCAACCGATAGAGCTGGGCGTAGGTTCCTCTTACATCAACATTGTGGATTCCTCTGCCCAGGTGACCGTGGAGTAAACCGGGCGGGGGAGGTACACCACAATGCTTCCCGGTTCCTTTGCCTGCTTCCGTCCCCTGGAGAGCGAACCACCACAGTCAAGGAGGGCCTTTGGAATACAAAAAATTTAAAAGTCTGCTGCTTTGATCCAGCTGGAAATTTAACAAAAACTGTCGCGCACAAAATTCCCGGCGCCGTCACATACTGACGAACAGAGACGACATGTAGT
>CALXGD010000014.1 GCA_944387745.1 uncultured Oscillospiraceae bacterium | reverse complement strand
AAATTTTCCGAATTTGACTTGTCTTTTCCATCACTGCCCAGTAAATATGTTCGTCTTGCCTTTAATAGAAATCTTGTTATACTTTTTATGTATATTACCTATTAAATCAACATGTTTTAAGGAGTGTATTTTCCATGAGACCACCGCACCGCCTCGCCGCTCTGGGCTGCGCCGCCCTCGTCGTGTCAGCTCTTCTCCTGTCGGAGGCCACAGCTCAGCGGTTTAGCATGTCCTACCTCTATTTCGGAACCCCCGCCGCCTATGTAGAGCGGGTGGAGCGCACCCGCGGCTCCCTGGATGAAATCTCCCCCAATTATTTCAATCTAAATACCGACGGAACCTTAAACTTCACCGGCGGCTCCTCCGCCAAATCCTTTGTCGCTGAGATGCACCGACAGGGCGTGCGGGTTGTGCCTTTTCTCAGCAATCACTGGGACCGAGCTCTGGGACAGCGCGCTCTAGAAAACCGCGAGAAGCTGGCAGAACAGATCGCCCAAGCCATTCAGGAATATAACCTGGACGGAATCAATGTGGATATTGAAAACGTGACCCACCAGGAGCGAAATGCCTACTCCGCCTTTGTAGAGCTTTTAAGAAAAAAGCTGCCCTCTGACAAAATCATCGGGGTGGCGGTAGCCGCCAATCCCTACGGCTATACCCAGGGATGGCAGGGCTCCTATGACTACTCCCGTCTGTCCAAAGCAGCTGACTATCTCATGCTTATGACCTATGACGAGCACTACCAGGGCGGGCCTCCCGGTCCCGTGGCCAGCCGTGATTTTCAGGAAAAATCGATCCAGTACGCCCTCCGCCATGTCCCGGCGGAGCAGATCGTGTTGGGACTCCCCTTCTTCGGGCGCATCTGGAGCGACAGCGGCACCGTGATGAACGGCCACGGCGTCAGTGAGTCTCAGATCCATGAGCTGCTGGCCCTCTACCGCGGCTCGGTGACACAGGACGCCGCCTCCGGCTCCACCCGGGCCAAGATCACTGTCACTGAGTCAGATCAAAAGCCGGTAATCAACGGGGTAACCCTCACACCGGGTACATATACCATCTGGTATGAGTCGGAGCAGTCCAAAAAGCGCCTTCTCTCCCTGGTGGAACAGTACAATCTGCTGGGGGCCGGCAGCTGGAGTCTGGGACAGGAGGACCCTCAAACCTGGGATTACTACACTCTGTGGCTCAACGGCCTGCCCTTCGCCGACGCCCAGGGCCACTGGGCGGTCCCTTACATTGTAGACGCTGCAGAACAGGGAATGATGACCGGGACATCTCAGACCTCCTTTGGGCCGGATCAGACCCTCACCCGAGGGGAGGCGGCGGTGGTCCTGTGCCGTTTGGCAGGGCTGGAGCCGGAGGTCTCCGGCTCATCCCCCTTCTCAGATGTGGACGGCCACTGGGCCAAAGGATACATTCAGGCAGCCTTCCGACAGGGGCTGGCCGCCGGAATTGGAGACGGTCTCTATGCCCCGAACGCCCCGGTTTCCCGGCAGGAGATCGCCGTCATGCTGGACAAAGCCCGCCCAGGCCTGGGAACCGTTGGGAAAAATCCCTTTTTTGATCTGGATCCAGGCCGCAATTTCTGGTCCTACGATGCCATCCTCCGACTCACTGCCGCTGGAGTTGTGTCTGGCAATCCTGACGGCTCCTTCCGTCCTGAGGCCTCAGTTTCACGGGCGGAGCTGGCGGTGATGCTGTCTAGGCTGTCCAAGACCTAACAGCTCCATCAGCCCGGAACATATTGCCGAACGTGTCAAAAGTGCCGAAGGCTCAGGCTGCACCCTCCAGTTCCTCCATCGCCTCCCGCTCGCTGTCTGCGGAGAAACAGAACCGGCCAGCCCAATCATATACCTCCACATGCCCCCGCACCCATACGATATTGTAGTCCATTCGTCTCCGCTCCTTTCTTCTTGATGATAGAAGTGTAGCAAAGTCTAAGTCCTATAAATCGTACTTTTGATTGGGCGACAGTTTCATTTTATCTCAATTCACTCGGCACGCTTGCGTATTCCCTCCTTCTCCAGGGCATACACGTCAAGCGAAAGGGGATTTGGAAGCGCAAAACAATGATATAAAAAATAAAATGAAGAAATTTAAAAATGAGGCTTGACAACCTGAAACAACTCTGCTAAAATAACCCTTGCTGTTGCGAGTGTAGCTCATCTGGTAGAGCGCCACCTTGCCAAGGTGGAGGTAGCGAGTTCGAGCCTCGTCACTCGCTCCAAAATGAAGGGCACGACGAAAGTCGTGCCTTTCATTTTGGGTTCCGATCCCGGTGGTCGCTCCACCCTTCGGTATTTCGATGCTCGGGTCGGCAAAAGCGCTGCCGGCCAGAAGGCCAGTTGGGCAGTCCTTTTGAAATGTTGCTACAAATTGGGGATATCAATTTTAATCTCCCCTTTCATAAAAGGGACACAACCTGGTTGTGTCCCTTTTTATTTCACCCGCTCCGCCTCTTCTGGATTCTCATTCACAGAGGGGTGGCTACGGTCCAAAACAAAAAGTAACAATTTCAAACCTGTAAGTAACAGCCGCAGGGCCCACTCTTATGGTGTCATTCATCTCGTAAGGAGGCGTTCACATGGACTTGAGGGAAAAACGGAAACTGCTGCGGAGGGAGAAAAGCCCCACGTAGCAGCAACTGGCAGACGCTGTTTTTGTCAGCCGGAGCGCCATTGCAAAGTGGGAGAGCGGCCTAGGCCTCCCCGCCGTCGATCCAATGTGATCTCATCACAGTCGCTGCCCCCACCTCTGCGGTATAATAGCGCCATCAATATCCGGGAGGGAGCGCAATGACTACAGGGAGAAAGCGGCGGTTTGCGGCAGTTGACACAGGGGCTTGTGTCGCCTGCGGCTGCTGCGTCAAAGTGTGTCCGCTTCAGGCCATTCAGGTCGTGAATGGAATTGCGGCACAGGTGCAGCAGGAGAGATGTGTCGGCTGCGGAAAATGTGTAAAGGAATGTCCAGCCAGCGTGATCGTGATTGAGGAGGCGGCAACATGAACAAACATAAACACTGGTACGACTACCTTTGGATCGCCTCTCTGCTGTACCTCCTGCTGGGCTTCTTCAACATCCTCTTTGCCTGGTTGGGACTGCTTTGCTTTTTTATTCCGCTGATTATCTCCGTGGCGACAGGCACCAAGGGCTACTGCAACCGCTACTGCGGCCGTGGACAACTATTCGGACTGCTGGGAGGGCGCTTTGGTCTCTCCCGCCGGAGGGATATTCCCCACTGGATGAAAAGCAAGGCCTTCCGCTACGGCTTCCTGCTCTTCTTTCTTCTGATGTTCTCCCTGATGCTGTGGAATACCTATCTGGTTTTCGCCGGTGCAAGCGATTTAAAGCAGGTAGTCACTCTGCTGTGGACTTTCCAGCTCCCTTGGCACTGGGCATATCACGGCACCCTGTTTCACCCGGGCACGGCTCAGTTTGCCTTCGGCTTTTACAGCGTTATACTCACCTCCACTGTGCTGGGCCTGTTCACAATGGTACTGTTTAAACCGCGGAGCTGGTGCGTTTACTGTCCTATGGGCACCATGACGCAGCTGATCTGCAAAGCGAAGGCTGGGTCGTCCAAAGGACACACCAAGCCGCCGGTCTGATTGTTGCTCGCCCGGTCTGTGGGGCAACATATAAACAGGTTGTCAAAAAAGATTTCTCCGAAAGCTAAAAAATGGCCGCTCTGCGGCCATTTTTATTGCATCCGTACTTTGTATCCCTCTACTACCAGGTCAGGATCTGCACTCCACACAGCACCAGGACCACGCCCCAGAGTTTATTGCTTGTGAGTCGTTCTCCCAAAAAGAATCTGGAGAACACCAGGGTCCACACATAGGTCAGCGCCGTCATGGGGTAAACGACAGAGTACTCCCACACTCGGAGCAGCACAATATTCAGCAGGGCCCCCAGGCCGTAGAAGCAGCCCCCCACATACAGCTGGGGCCGGGTCAGCAGCGCCGCCAGCCCCCGGCTGTCCTGGGCTGCTCCTTTGAAAAACAGGGCGCCGAGGGAGCCGCACAGGGTCATCAGCAGCACCGCAACAAATTTCATCACCGCCCCCGCCCCCTCTCTGGGCGGCTGAGGCAGACCAGCCCCGCCATAATCACTAGAATTCCAACCACCTTCTGAGGCGTCACCAGCTCTCCCAGCACCAGAAAGCCCAGCACTACAGACAGCGCATACCCCGCGCTCATCATCGGATGGAGCACAGAGAGCTCGCCATACCGCATGGCTAAGACCATCAGCAGTGCGCCGCAGCCGTACAGGACAAACCCGGGCAGCAAAAATAACAGCCCACCCTCCGCCGACAGCTTCCAAAACAGCTGGCCCAGGCAGGTCAGCAGCGCTGCCAACAAAATCAGCCCAATCCCCTTTCTCGAGGTTCTCTTCACTCCCGGCTTCTCCTTTCCCATTCCATATTTTTATCCCCTCTATAGGTACAGCAGCACCAAAACCGTCAGAGCCAGCGCCGTCCCAAGGAGAAGCAGCACCTTGTCCTGATAGATGACCTCCACCGGGTCGCCGTCGGAGTGTCCGTCCACCGTGAGGCTGTACCGCAGGCAGACGCACACCAACAGCGGCACCGTCCACATAAGCTTTTCCCCCCGGTCCATGCTCCACAGGGAGTAGAACACCACCGCCAAAGTCAGACACATCTGCATATTCTGGGTCAAAAAGCTGTCGCTGTAGTACCGCAGCACCTTTCGGGTCTCACCCCTGGCCGTGCGCAGCTCTCCCCGCCGCTTGCCCAGACCCAGGTAGAACGACACCGAGGTCACCGTCAAATAGAGCCATCCGGAGATGGCAATCCCCGTCACCGCCGTCCCCAGCAGCATCCGCAGCAGAAAGCCAGACACCAAAATGG
>CALXGD010000013.1 GCA_944387745.1 uncultured Oscillospiraceae bacterium | reverse complement strand
CCACGACAACGCCCATGGAGCGGGCGGTGCCGGCGATCATGCTCATAGCGGCCTCCAGGCTGGCGGCGTTCAGATCGGGCATCTTGGTTTCCGCGATCTTCTGCACGTCGGCCTTGCTGATGGTGGCCACCTTGGTCTTGTTGGGCACACCGGAGCCGGACCCGATGTTGCAGGCCTTCTTGATGAGGACGGCAGCCGGCGGGGTCTTGGTGATGAAGGTGAAGGAGCGGTCGGCGTAGACGGTGATGACCACGGGGATGATCATGCCCATCTCGTTCTTGGTCCGCTCATTGAACTCCTTGGTAAAGGCGGCGATGTTCACGCCGTGCTGGCCCAGGGCCGGGCCGACAGGGGGCGCGGGGGTTGCTTTGCCTGCAGGAATCTGCAGCTTGACATATCCTACGACTTTCTGTGCCATGGTAAGGCACCTCCTTGATAAAATGTGGTGGTGACGGGACGGCCCAGGCAGGCGGTCCCTCCCACGATGCCGCGCTGCGGCGATGCTTGCTTAATTTTCCAGAACCTCCACCTGGTCCAGCTCCAGTTCCACCGGAAGCTCCCGGCCAAACATGGTGACCACCACGGTGACGCGGTTCTTCTCCGGATCGATCTCCTCCACCACGCCGGTAAAGGACTCCATGGAACCGTCGGTGATGCGGACGTGGTCGCCCACATTGTACTTGACCACGATCTCCCGCTTCTCCATGCCCAGGGACAGGACCTCCTCCTCGGTGAGGGGGATGGGCTTGTTGGCGCTGCCCACAAAGCCGGTGACGCCCCGGACGTTGCGCACCACGTGCCACGTCTCGTCGTTCATGACCATCTTGATGAGCACGTAGCCGGGAAAGATCTTCCGCTCGACCTCCTTCACCGCGCCGGTGTCGGAGACCTCGGTGACCTTCTCCATGGGGATCTGGATGTCCAGGATCACATCCTGGAGGTTGCGATGGGCCACGAATTTTTCAATCGTAGTCTTGACGGCGTTTTCATAGCCGGAGTAGGTATGGGCCACATACCACTTTGCGTTTTCTGCCATGTTCTCCTACCCCTTAGCCGCCGAAGGCGCCCAGCAGGGTCTTGATGGCGAGGCCCGCCACCCCGTCGAAGATCCAGATGCACAGCCCAATGGCCAGGCTGCACAGGATCACCGTCACGGTGTTCTTGGCCACCTTGCCGCCGGAGGGCCACACGACCTTCTTCAGTTCGCTTTTCATCTCCCGGAACCAACGGCCCCGGTCCTTCTTGACTTTCTTTTCTTCAGCCATGGTTCCCTCTCCTTACTTCGTCTCGCTGTGGAGTGTGTGCTTTCTGCAGAAGGGGCAGTACTTGTTCATCTCCAGGCGGTCGGGATCGTTCTTCTTGTTCTTGACCGTGTTGTAGTTCCTCTGCTTGCACTCGTTGCATCTCAGAGTGATTTTTACGCGCATCTAACGGCACCTCCTTTACGTTGTATACGGGGCGGCGCCCCGTACCGATTGCCTCCCTGCACGGAAGGGGCTCCTTTTGCGGCGAAAAGCGAAAAAGGCGCACAAAAAGAAAACCCATTTCCACAGGTAAGAAATAGTCTACCACCACAGGTGCGGTATGTCAACAAAAAAATGAAAAAAGATTTGTTTTTTTCCGGCCAATTCTGTATAATGGGGGACATTGAAGGGAAAAGGAGGCGCTTACATGCGCGTTATGGCCATTGACTACGGCGATGCCCACACCGGCGTCGCCATCTCCGACCAGACGGGGCTGCTGGCCGGATACACCAGCACCCTGCACACCCGGAAGCAGGAGGCGGTGGTGGAGGGGATCGGGAAGCTCATTGCGGAGTACGGTGTGACCGAGCTGGTGCTGGGCTACCCCAAGAACATGGACGGCACCCTGGGCCCCCGGGCGGAGAAGGCGGAGGCCTTCGCGAAGGTGCTGGAGGACGCCTTCCGCCTGCCGGTGACGCTGTGGGACGAGCGGCGCACCACCATCGACGCCCACAACATCCTGGCCGCCAGCGGGAAAAACGCCAAAAAGCGCAAGCAGACCGTGGACGCGGTGGCTGCGGCGCTGATTTTGGAGGGATACCTCACCTTCCGCCGCAGCCAACAGGGCTGATGAACTTGAGAACGCATTCTGCAAAGGAGTATACCAATGTATCGCACCATTTTATTCGACCTGGACGGGACACTCACCGACTCCAGCGAAGGCATTTATAAATGTATCTGCTATGCCATGGAGAAAATGGGGGATACCCCCATTCCTCCGGAGATGGCCTGCCAGTTCATCGGGCCGCCCCTGGAGGACTCCTTCCAGCGGCTGTGTGGCTACTCCCCGGAGGACAGCCTTCGGGCCCTCCACCTGTTCCGGGAGCGGTACGCGCCCCTGGGCTCCAAGGAGGTCAAGGCGGTGGACGGCATCGCCCAGGCCCTCCGGCGGCTCCAGGCCGACGGGCGCACACTGGCCGTGGCCTCCAGCAAGGAGGAGCGGGCCTGCCACATGGTGATCAAAAATCTGGGGCTCACCCAGTACTTCACGGTGATTGCCGGGCACAACGTCACCCTGGCCAACACCAAGGAGGCGGTGATCCGCTCCGCCATGGAGCGGCTTGGCCTTACCGACGCCGACCGGGAGGAGATCCTGATGGTGGGCGACCGCCACTACGACGTGGAGGGTGCCGCGGCCTGCGGGATCCGGTGTCTGGGGGTGGACTTCTGCGGCTTTGCCCCCCAGGGGGAGCTGGAGGCAGCCGGCGCCATCGCCGTGGTGTCCTCCGCTGAGGAGATGGCCGACTATATCTTGAAACGGTAGTTATGGCCTTCCTAAATAATTAGAGAGGTGTGTACCCAACGAAGGGTACACACCTCTTTTCTTTATCCAAGGGCTACATCCAGAATCATCATCACAAGGAAACCGAACAGAGTGCCCAGGGTGCCGGGGTGGGAGTGATCTCCAAGATGGGCCTCCGGAATCAGCTCCTCCACCACCACATACATCATAGAGCCCGCCGCAAAGGAGAGCATCCAGGGCATCAATGGCCGGATGGTTCCAGCCACCAGCACAACCAGTACGCCGAATACCAGCTCCACTACACCGGAGAATGAGCCCATCCAAAAGGCCTTCCACCGGCTCACTCCCTCCTTGCGAAGGGGCAGGGACACAGCGGCGCCCTCCGGAAAGTTTTGGATCCCCATGCCAATTGCCAGAGCCATGGCCGCCGACAGAGCAGCCTGACTCTCTTCATGCTGGGCAGCCAC
>CALXGD010000012.1 GCA_944387745.1 uncultured Oscillospiraceae bacterium | reverse complement strand
TACGCTGGTAGACATCTGGTAGACATCACCTAAATTTCACACAAATAAAAACGCCGGAAACCGTTGCCGCACAACGGTTCCCGGCGGTAGACCTGGTAGACATTTGGTAGACATGGGGGAGGCGGGGTGGTTCAGCGATCTACGTCCCACTCCAGCACAGAGCCGGTCAGAGCATCAATTTTGAACTCATATTCAGTCCAGCCGCTACGCAGCTCCCCTTCATAGACCATGCGGCCGTCGTCCCACTCCAGATGAAACTCCCGATAAGTCCCGGTGGTCCCGGCGCGCTGTTCTACGATCTGCTTTGCCTGGGCCTCGCCGATGTAGCTCTCCGTTCCAGTACTGGAGACAGGAGGTGCATAGCGCTCCGCGTCATAGTCATAGCTCAAGATTTCACCGCTGGCAGCATCGATCTCATAGTCGAATTCTCTGCTGCCGCTGTAGAACTCCACCTCATAGACCCGGCGGCCGTCGTCATAATCCAGCTTTGCATGGAGAAATACCGCGCTGGAGGCGGAAACGCCGGCATGGTTCAGAGCAATCTCCTTGGCTTTTTCGGCCCCGATGTCTCCGCTGGACTGGGGAACGCTGGCTGTATACCACTCAATGTCCGCATCATAGCTGAGGATGCTTCCGGTCTGGGCGTGAATTTCATAGTCGTACTCTGTATTTCCGCTCCAGAATTCCACATCGTACTCCGCCAAACCGTTGTCATAGTCCAGAGAGGTACGGACAAAGGTCACCTCGGAGGCAGACAGGCCAGCGTGCTTCAATGCAATCTCTTTGGCGCGCGCCTCGCCGATGTAGCTGCCGCTGGCGGCAGGAGTTCCTGTATTTTGCTCTTTGCCGGCAGTTGTGAGAATCACAGTGTGGGTGTTGTTGTCCCAGGCCACATTCAGGCCCAGCGCCTTACTCAGAGAAGCCACAGGCAGATAGGTGGTGCCGTTGATGGTAAAGGGCTCCACCGCATTGCCGTAGGAGTCCTCCAGCACCAGAGTGCGGCCGTCCAAAGTCACCTTCATATCGGCGTAATCTAATGTTGCAGGGAAGGAGCCCACCGCAGCCAGGCTCGGAACTGCTGCTGCCCCAATCAGAATCGTGAGTACCGCGCCGCCGATCAAAATGTTTTTCCAATTCTTTTTCATGTTTCGTTCCTCCTAAAATGTATTTTTCTCCCCATTCATTTTGCGTTCCGCAATTCAAGTTTTCGCCTCTGTAGGGACCCAGAACACAAAAAGGAATTGGGATATGTTACAGGATTGTTTTGCTGTTCATCTGTATAATGCGGGTCCGCCGCAATTTATTGCAGGGGACAAAAAATTTTTTTGAATGGATTAGTTTCTTCTTGTCCTGCAGAGCAGAGGCTCTGCAGCCAGAATTCCCGGAACCCTGTTGACAGGTCCTGTAAAAGCCTCCATAATAACATCAGAACTCTCCCACCACATAGAAAGAAGGGACTTATATGATTCAGGACATCGCACCCCACCACTACGACAATGCGTACCATCCCCGTCCGCCCAAAACCGGGGACCGAGTCTTTTTTTATCAGGATTCCAGCACACTGCTCAGCCGCGCCACCGGGCTGCCGTTTGCTTGGGATGAGGCCCAGGCCCTCGCCGACCTGTCTGACCTCCCCATTACTTACCTGTTCGCTATCGACGACATGGCCTTTTACTGGTGCCACGTGATTCCCCAGGCGATTTTGGACGCCGCCGTGCCGGAACGGAATAACAGCTTTCGGGACATGGAGCCCAGTTGGATGGCCTTTGCCTGCATCACTGCCACACAGCTCCATGACTGGTATCACAATCATCAGTTCTGCGGTCGCTGCGGATCCCCTGCTGAGGCGGATAAGATAGAGCGGGCCATGCGCTGCCCCGCCTGCGGCAATTTAGTTTATCCCACCATCTCCCCGGCCGTGATTGTAGCGGTTACACATGGCAACCGCCTTCTGCTCACCAAGTACTCCAGGCCCGGCACCACCCGGAACTATGCCCTCATCGCCGGCTTTGCTGAGATCGGCGAGCCCCTGGAGGATACCGTCCGCCGGGAGGTCATGGAGGAAGTGGGGCTGCCGGTGAAAAATATTCGATTTTATAAGAGCCAGCCTTGGAGCTTCTCCAGCAGCCTCTTGTCCGGTTTTTACTGTGATCTGGACACGGAGGACGAGACCGTCACACTTCAAGAGGACGAGTTGGGCGAGGGCACCTGGTTTGACCGGGAGAACTTGCCCCAGGGCGGTTCGGCCATCTCCCTTACCCATGAGATGATTGAGCGGTTCCGGCAAGGCGCTGTTTAAGGCTTTGTTTTGCAGGGGGTGTCGCCCTTGCGGGGCCAGTGCTTCTCTTTTTGATGGAATTCCACCGTGGGAGCGTGTGACTTTCTGTACGGCCAGAAAGTCACCAAAGAGCCGCCAAGGGGTGGATGCAATCGGCAGGCTGCGCCTGCCTCCATGCCATCCACCCCCTGGACCCCCGTTTATGGGAGTTTTCCCTTCTGACCTCCGCCACAACCGGCGGGAGGAAATCTGTGTGGCTGATCCCGTCTCCCTCCGGGCCCGCGGCCCTGGGGAGCGGAAAATTTCTGTCTGTGCCCCTCTAGGAGTCTGCCTGGTTTTGAGGAGTCAACATACTTGGTGCGTTTTTACTCTCATTTTGCAG
>CALXGD010000011.1 GCA_944387745.1 uncultured Oscillospiraceae bacterium | reverse complement strand
TCGTGAATGGCATCCAGGCCGTTCTTCTTGGCGCAGGCGGCCAGGTCGAACTTGCCGGCGGTAGCGCCGAACTCGCAGTCCACACGCCAGGCCAGGTTCGCCTTGGTGGAAGCCTTCATGTTGGGCTCCAGATCCTCGCCCAGCAGCTCAGCAAACTTGGCAGCGTGCTCGGCTTCCTCGTAAGCGGCCTTCTCCCAGTACAGGCCGATCTCGGGATAGCCTTCCCGATGGGCCACACGGGCCATGGCCAGGTACATGCCCACCTCGGAGCATTCGCCATTGAAGTTGGCGCGCAGACCCTCCAGAATCTCCTCAGGAGCGCCCTGAGCCACACCCACTACATGCTCAGCGGCCCAGCTCTTCTCACCAGCCTGCTCCACAAACTTCTCCTTGGGAGCCTTACAAATGGGGCAGAAGTCGGGGGCAGTTTCACCCTCGTGTACGTAGCCACAGACGGAACAAACAAATTTTTTCATGCGAATACATCCTCCTCATTTTTTTCTGCTTGCATACAAGCTTGGCATTTGCCGTAAAATGTGAGCTCGTGGCGCTGGACCTCGAACCCATACTGCTCCCTGACAGCGCAGTTTAAACTGGCATCCATAGGAATCTTGTGTAGATCAATGACTGCGCCGCAGTGGGTGCAAACAAAGTGACTGTGCGGGGTGGTTGTGGCGTCAAACCGCTCCTGTCCATGGACGACTCCCACACTTTGAATGGTTCCTTGACGCTGAAAAAAGAGCAGATTCCGGTATACTGTTCCAAGACTCAGATCCGGCTGTACCGGCTTTAGCGCCTGATAGATCCACTCGGCAGAGGGGTGTACGTTGGAGCTGCGGATGATGTTCAGAATTGCCTCCCGCTTTTTGCTGTATCGAGTCGCACGCTCCACAGATTGTTCTCCTAACAGTAGTAGTTCTTGTTTGCAAGAATAGAATAGCACAGACTGATCCATTTGTAAAGAGGAAATTTTTATTTTTCAAACTTTCTAAATAGATACCAGGATGTCCCGACTATCCCGTCTGCGCGGCGACGCCGTCGGGAGCGGGGCAATTAAGATATGCGCGCCAATCGGAGGGAGGCTATTATGAATCATATAGACTACATGCGCCGCGCTCTGGCGCTGGCAGAGGAAGCCGCTGCCGTAGGAGATGTACCAGTGGGATGTGTAATTGTACAGGACGGCAAAATTATTGGCGAAGGCAGAAACCGTCGGGAAGAGCACAGCGACGCCACCGCCCATGCAGAACTGGAGGCAATTCGAGACGCCTGCCGGCGACTTGGCGGCTGGCGGCTTCACCGCTGCACCCTCTATGTCACAATGGAGCCCTGTCCCATGTGCGCTGGAGGAATCATCAATGCCCGCATTTCAGAGGTGCACTATGGAACATGGGATGAAAAGGCAGGAGCGTGTGGGTCTGTCCTCAATCTTTTTGAAGAGCGGTTCAATCATCACCCCCGGCTGTATCATGGTCCTCTGGAAGAGGAGTGCTGCGCTCAGCTTCAGGAGTTTTTCCGGCGTTTGCGGGAAAAAGAGGAAAACGCCCGGGAAGTTTAATGCTTTTGTAACAACTTTTGCTGGCTTTGTTCACAAAAAGCCGATATGATAATGTTGCAGGGCAAGAATGTAAACTTTTTCATTTGACTCCTCCAAGGACTGGCAGGGCCGGCAAAGCGCATCCTCAAAGGATGGGTTTTGCCGGCCCTGTCCTTTTCCCACAGAAGGGGAGAGCCCTTCCAGAAAAAGCAAAGCAAATTTGGAAAAAGATTTAAAACTTATGTAATACTTTTCCGGTGCTTTTGTAACAAGTCTTTGGTAATATCAATCTTGCAAGAGACAGTTCGTTTCATTTTAATCCTCTTTTTCAATGGTGAGGCCCGGGCGCTTGGAGCAGCGTCCGGGCTTTGCTATTGCCCCATTCCTTCTGTGGGCTCCCAATCCTAGAGAGCGGGCGCAGGAAACCGGCTAAAAGAATTGAGGGCGCCGAAGGCTTGGATTTGCTACTTAGGTATCCCTGCAAGAAGCGTAAAATGGCTGCGGTGTGTCTCCAGGATGCCCTCTCTCCTGAGCTGCCCAAGCAGGGCGGAGAGCGCACTGCGGTCCACCGCCAAATAATCTGCCAGTTCCTGTCGGTCCATGGGGATCACAAAGGAGGGGCTGCCAGCCCGCTCGGCCTGATCTGATAAATAAGACAACACCTTCGCTCGGGTACTCCTTTGGGACAAATGGTCCACCTTCTGGTTGAGCATAAAATTTTTTCTGGCCAGTACCGTGATCAGGCGTTCCGGGAGAAATGCCCCCTCTGGCGGCGGATTCAGCAGGGACTGACAGGAGAAAAAGACTCCCTCTCCCTCCTGGATGGCCTCCACCCGCACAGTGAGAGGGAGCTCCAGGTAGGCAAAAACTTCGGCAAACAGTTCCCCCGGCTCTATCACGGTCAGCAGGGACCGGTTGCCCCAAAAGTCCTCACGGAGGATTCTCAATCCCCCGAACAGCAGCACCCCCACACCTGGAACCTTCTCTCCAGGCTGAACCAGTGTCTCGCCCCGGCGGCGCGTCCATGGGATCGGATGCAGCTTAGACAGCAGAATCTCCAACTGCTCCTGCTCTGTTCCCGTAAAAAGAGAACTATTTTTTAAAACAGCAGAAATATTGTTCATATTCCCTCCGGCATGTTGGAAATCCAACATACTTTTGATTTTCATTTTATTAAAATCAGGCTATCTCGTCAAGAAAATTATGACGAAGAAGTTCACTTCTTTTCGGAGGGATCCTGTCTATGGTTCGGAAAATCATTCACATTGAGGAAAGTAAATGCAACGGCTGCGGAGCCTGCGCCGCCGCTTGTCACGAGGGCGCCATTCAAATGGTAGGTGGGGTGGCAAAATTGATCCGCGAGGACTACTGCGACGGCTTGGGAGACTGTCTGCCTGCCTGCCCCACTGGGGCTATCACCTTTGAGGAGCGGGAGGCCCCCGCCTATGACCATGCGGCGGTACAGGCTGCACAGGCGGCCAAGAGAGCCGCCCACGAGGAGTCCCTCCCCTGCGGCTGCCCCGGCAGCGCGGCTAAGAGCTTGGAGCGGCGCCCTGGCCCCGGCCCCATCCAGACGACCCAGGAGGGGGAGAGCCAGCTCTCCCAGTGGCCAGTGCAGATCAAGCTGGCCCCCGTCCAGGCCCCCTACTTCCAGGGAAAGAAGCTGCTGGTGGCCGCCGACTGCACCGCCTACGCCTACGCCGGTTTCCATGAGCGCTTTATCCGGGATCACATCACCCTGGTGGGCTGCCCCAAGCTGGACCATGTGGACTACAGCGAGAAACTCACAGAGATTCTCAAAAACAATGAAATAAAAAGCATTACTGTCGTCCGTATGGAGGTGCCCTGCTGCGGAGGCATTGAACTAGCCGTCAGAAAAGCACTCCAGGCCAGCCAAAAGCTGATTCCCTGGCAGGTGGTCACCATCTCCACCGATGGCCGGATTTTGGAGGAGACCTGATAGAACAGAACACCCCCCTGACCCGCGGCAGCGGGCCAGGGGGGCACAAATTGATCGTTACAGCTGGGACAGGTCCATGGTGCGGATGACCTTGGCGCACCGGGGACAGAGGGTGGGGTGCTCTGTGTCGGAGCCCACCTTGATGTGGTGCTTCCAGCAGCGCTCGCACTTCTCGCCAGCGGCCTCGGCCACGGAGACGGAGAGCGCATCCCCAACTGTCACCTGCACCTGAGAGACAATAAGCAGGTCAGCCAGGAAGTCCGAATCCATCTCCGCCAGGAAGGCGTCGTCCTGGGGCACAGTGAGGGCCACCTTGGCCTCCAGGCTTTTGCCGATCTTCTTCTCGTTCCGGGCGGTCTCTAGCGCGCCGTTTACCATATCCCGCACCGCAATAAGCTTTTCCCACTGCGCCATTCTCTCTCCGGACAGCGCATAGGCGGAGTAGGGCCGGTTCATCTCATTGAGGACCACGTTCCGGGTGTCCTCCCCCTCCTGGTGGGGCATAGCCTGCCAGATCTCGTCGCAGGTGAAGGCCAGGATGGGGGCGAACAGCTTGGTGATGGTGTCCAGGATGAGCCACAGGGCGGTCTGGGCGGAGCGGCGCTCCAGGCTGTCCTTCCCTTCGCAGTAGAGCCGGTCCTTGATGATGTCCAGAAAGACGGAGGACAGCTCCACCACGCAGAAGTCGTTGATGGCGTGGGTCACCGCGTTGAACTCATAGTCGTCATAGGCACGGAAGCACTTCTCCGTCAGCTCGTTGAGCTTAGTCACCGCCCACCGGTCCAGCTCCAGCATATCCCCGGCGGCCACCAGCGCGTTGGGATCGAAGCCGTCCAGGTTGCCCAGGCAGTACCGGGCGGTGTTGCGGAACTTCAGGTAGTTCTGGGAGAGCTGCTTAAAAATGCCGTCAGAGCAGCGCATGTCCGCGTGGTAGTCGGCGCTGGCCGCCCACAGGCGCAGCAGGTCGGCGCCGTACTTGTTGAACACCTCATAGGGGTCCACGCCGTTGCCCAGGGACTTGTGCATGGCCTTGCCCTCGCCGTCCACGGTCCAGC
>CALXGD010000010.1 GCA_944387745.1 uncultured Oscillospiraceae bacterium | reverse complement strand
TTGAGCTCGGGGATGACCTTGCCCACGGCCTTGGCGGCGCCAGTGGAGGAGGGGATGATGTTGCCGGAAGCGGCGCGGCCACCCCGCCAGTCCTTCAGGGACACGCCGTCCACCGTTTTCTGGGTGGCGGTGGTGGAGTGCACGGTGGTCATCAGGCCCTCGGTGATGCCCCAGTTGTCGTTGAGCACCTTGGCAATGGGGGCCAGGCAGTTGGTGGTGCAGGAGGCGTTGGACACGAAGTCCATGTCGGTGGTGTACTTATCCAGGTTGACGCCGCACACAAACATGGGGGTGTCGTCCTTGGAGGGGGCGGACATGACAACCTTCTTGGCGCCGGCCTTCAGATGGGCCTGGGCCTTCTCCTTGGTCAGAAACAGGCCGGTGGATTCCACCACATATTCGGCCTCCAGCTGACCCCAGGGGATATTGGCGGGGTCGCGCTCGGCATAGACGGGGATGGTCTTGCCGTTGACCACAATGCCGGTCTCATTGCTGCTCACCTCGCCGGCAAACTGACCATGCATCGTATCATACTTCAGCATGTAAGCCAGGTAGTCGGCGGGGCACAGATCGTTGATGCCAACGATCTCAATCTCGGGGTGATTCACGCTGGCGCGGAACACCATACGGCCGATGCGTCCAAAGCCATTGATGCCAACTTTAATGCTCATGTTGAATTTCTCCTTTTCATAAAAGTCACAGATATGCAGATTCTTCTCTCTCGCCGTGGGTTATTATATCCCGAAATCCTCCGTTTAGATAGTGACTTTTTTCATATATTTTAGGAAATTTTTTCGGAAAAATTAGCCATAGAGCAGGAAAACACCGGTTTTTATACCCGTTCGCGGCAATTTAGCCTGTTTTCGCCCGCTGCTCCGGCGGCTGCGCAGACTCCGGGAGTCCGGCCCCGAAAAAGTGGCGCCTTCTCCCTATTTCTGACGAATTCCCGACAAATTCCTGGCGAATTTCCCCTTTTCCCCTTGTTGTCTATTCCTTTTTTTGTTATACTGAAATTTACAATCAATGGCTGTGCTGTCTCCGCACAAGCTATGGACGGCATACATTGAAGTGAAGGACCGGCGCGTTCTCTGCCGGAGGGAGGTACTATGTCTGATGTAACGGGTTCTTATTTGGAGCGCTTCTCTGAGGGCGCCATTGAGGTGGCCCAGGGGCGGATCCAGGGGCTGAACCAGGCGGCTCAGCTTCAATTTCCGGAGCTGGCCGTGGGGGCGGAGCCACCAGCCTTTCTCTCCAGTCCCTTCGCCGACCCAGAGGGCTCGGGGAGCTTTGCCCACAATGGCTCGGTCTATCTGTTCAGCCGTGTCTCCAGCGGGGAGCGGGAGCTGCTCCTCTTCCGTCCGGCCCCTCAGTCCACGCTCACCCAGCAGCAGCTGGAGGGCTTTATCCGGCAGATGCGCAGCCTGCTCCAGGACATCATGCTGGAGTTTGAGGCGGTGTCCGGCCCCTCCCGCAGGGGAATGGACACCTTCAGCAGAAGCTTCTGCCGGACATACCGCCTGCTGTCCAATCTGGACTTCATCCGGCTGATGGGCACGCCGGAGGGGGTCCCTTTCCACCCGGTGACCATGGATCTGGCGGGCCTGTGCCGCCATCTGGTCCAAGAGGCCGCTTTTCTGCTGAAGGAGGCGGACATTCAGCTTGTCTATCAGAGCGACTTGTCCTCTCTGCTCATCCCAGGGGACCCGGATCTGCTCCAGAAGCTGTTGCTCACCCTTCTGTCCAACGGTGCCAAGGCAGGCCCCGGAGGGACGGTGTCCCTGACGGTGAGCAGCCGGAAGGGGCGGGCCATCGTCACCCTGGGCAGCCGGGGGGAGGGGCTGGACGACGCTGGACTGGAGGCGCTACTGGCTCAAGATATGCAGCCGGAGATCCAGATTCCGGACCCCAGAGACGGGGCCGGTATGGGCCTGGCCATTGCCCGGCACATTGTCTCCCTCCACGGCGGGGCTCTGCTCATGGAGCCGCGAAAGAACGGCGTGCTCTCTGTGGTATCTCTGCCTCTTGGCACTCTGGACCCCCGCCTGTCGGTGCGCAGCCCGGCGGAGGAGGCGGGCGGCTTCTCCCCCGTGCTAATGGAGTTGTCCGATGTGCTCCCCCTGTCTCTGTTTGAGATGATGGATGACTGAATGATTCCGGGAGGGAAGTTCACGCCCCCGAGCTATAGTGGCGACAAAGGCGGCCTGGCAGAGATCTGCCAGGCCGCCTTGCTGTTTTTCTGGTTTGCCTGGGTGCCCCTTACCAGGCCAGCAGTCTGTGGAGCATCACCGCGGCCTCAGCCCGGCTGATAACCCGATCCCCGGCCCAGGTGTCCCCAGTCATGCCGATGCCCTGTGCCAGACAGGCATATCCCCAGTCCTCCGGGGCGGCAATCAGTTCTGCATCTGTATAATTGCAGGCGAAAATATTTGACATTTTGGCCACATGGCCCAGCCCCTCGGCGTTGAGCAGCAGCTTCACCGCTCCGCTGCGGGTGAGGGGGGCGCTGTCGCTGCGCTCCGCCGAAGTGAGTGCCCCCATGCGGTAGGCGGCGGCGTAGGCTGCATCCCGCTCCTCCTCTGTGGCGGCGGCGGGGTCCAGGGGGTAGCTCTCCACGCTGTACAACAGGGCGATCATATCCCACTGGGTCATGGCCTGAGCGGGGGCAAAGACGCCGCCCTCATAGCCCACGTCGTAGGCGGCCAGGGTCTCCACGGTGCTCTGGGCCCAGTGGCCCGCCAGGTCGGAGTAGGTCAGGCCGCCGGAGCTGCCCACATCCCGCAGGATGGGGGCGCCGGTCTTGGCGTCCACGCCGGAGTAGTAGCCCTCCCGCTCCAGGCCGTAGCCCAGCTTGAGCACATAGAAGGCCTTCAGCCCCAGCTGGAGGTAGGGGGCAGTCTCTGGGTCCTTCTCGTCCAGCATTTCGGGCACGGGGAGATAGCCCAGGGTCACGGTGTAGGTATTCATCCAGGCGTCCAGGGCCGCCTGCTCTGAGACGATTCCCTCTGGGCTGTCAAAGGTCACGTCCTCCTCATAGAAGAAGGACAGGGCGCACACGGAGCCGTCCTCCGCTGAGATGCCCACCTCATAGAAGTGGTCGGGGAAGAAATACCCGTTTTCCTGCCGAGCGAAGGTGAAGCGGTACTGGGCCCACACCTGCTCCTCCGGGTCAGGGGCGTCGTACAGGGCCAGGGTCCCCGCCCGGTCCGGGCAGAAGGTTTGCAGGAAAGCCTCCGCCTTGGCCTGGGCCTCCGCCCCGGTCAGCGCCGGGGTCTGGTCCTTGTCCCAGGGCAGGGAGGAGCGCAGGCTCTCCACTTCCCCGGTGCGGGCGTCCACGGTAAAGGTGCGGGAGGCCAGTTCCTCACCGGTCCTCTTGATGTAGCGCAGGGTACACAGCACCTGTTCCGCCCGGTCCTCGCTGGCCTCCACAAGGCGGTAGGAGGCGGAGTCCAGGGTATATCCGCTCAGTCCATACTCCGCCGCAGCCCGAAGCTTCTCGTCCAGGACCTCTCGGGACAGCACCCCCTCCAGCTTCTGGATCCCCGCCTGCTCCGCCTGGGTCAGGCTGTCCGCAGAGGCACTGGGGGCGCTCTCACTCGTGCTGGCGTTGGAGTCGGCGCCGGCGCCCGCCCCCAGGTCGCCTTCCGGCAGCTTTCCCTCCAGCTCCGTCAGGTTCACCAGCGCCCCGGTCTGGGCGTCCACATAGTATTCGTCCCGGTTGTCCGGGAGGTAGCGCAGCACCGCCTGCTTCTCACTGGTCTCGGAGCGCACATACTCCAGCTTCAGGGACAGGGAGCTTTTCAGGCCCTCCGCCGCCGTACCGGCGTCCACCGCCGGGGTGGGGCTGGGTACGTCCCCCAGGTAGAGGCCATAGGAGACGTCCCGGGAGAAGTAGGTCACCTGCCCGCTCCCCAGGTCCACCTCCACGGAGCAGCTCAGGGGGGAGGGCAGGCCGTGGAACAGGATGTCTCCGGTGAAGCGGAGGTCGTCCCGGCCCAGCTGGGCGGAGCTGCTGGATTCCTCTAAAATGGCAGTCTCCAGCCCCGGCTCTAGCACCTTGTCCACAAAGGCCTGGGCGGCGGCCTTGGCCTGGGTGGCGTCCCCGCCGGGGTAGCCGGGCAGGCCGTACTCCGGCCCCTCCGTCTCGTTCTGGTACAGGCTGTACCAGATCACCGTGCCGTCCTCCAGGGCGTCCACGGACAGGCGGCCCTCCGGTCCCTCCCAGTACAGGGACCACTGGCTCACCAGCTGCTGGTCATAGCACTCCCCATAGAAGTTGTCATAGGGCGAGGTGTCCAGGTCCAGGACCTCCTTCACCGCCTGGGTGACCTGAGTCAGCCGCTGGTCCTGGGTGGGCTCCGCCGCGGCGGCGGGCAGAGCCAGGCCGGCGGCTAGAGCCCCGGTCAAAAGCAGAGATACCATACGTTTCACAAAAATCCCTCCAATTCTTTTTATATTTCCTAAGATTTGTGCTGCGTTCCTGGGTTTCTGCGTTCCCCCGCTCCGCCCAGGGGCGGGCGGTCAGGGCCTTCTGCGACGCTTTGATATGGGTATCTTATCATATACTTAGACGAAAACAAATGGCTTTGGTTGCGCAATTTTAAAAGAAATTTAAAAATTTTCTCACGCTCCGCAACTTTTCCCGGCGGCCTGCGTCTTTTATAATAGAGAAAACGCCGCCGGCTGGAGAGGAGTGCCGCTATGGAGGATCAAGGGATCATCGACCTGTACTGGGCCCGCTCGGAGCAGGCCATCGCCGAGAGCGAGACGAAATACGGAACCTTCTGCCGGGCCATTGCCCGGAACATTTTAAGGCAAGAGGAGGACGCGGAGGAGTGCGTCAACGACACCTGGCTCCACGCCTGGAACGCCATGCCTCCCCAGCGCCCCAGCGTACTGTCCGCCTTCTTTGGGAAAATCACCCGAAATCTGTCCTTAGACCGGTGGCGGCACAGCCGGGCCTCCAAGCGGGGCGGCCCCCAGGTGGAGGTGGCCCTGGAGGAGCTGGAGCACTGCCTCCCCGCACCTGGGCGGCCGGAGGAACGCCTGGAGGAACGGGAGACCGCCGCCCTCATCTCCCGCTTTCTCCGGGAACAGTCCGACTTGGACCGGAATCTGTTTCTGCGCCGGTACTGGTATTTGGATTCCATTTCTACTCTGGCTAAGCGCTTTCACCTCAGTGAGAGTCAGACGAAATCCCGCCTCCACCGCATCCGCCTGCGGCTGCGGGAGGCTTTGATGCGAGAGGGGGTGGCGGTATGACCTCTGAGGAACTGCTGAACGCCATCGGTCAGGTGGACGACGACCTGATTCAAGAGGCGGAGGAGTACCGGCCTCCCGCTAAAGTCCTGCTCTTCGCCCGCTGGAAACCCCTGATCGGCGGCCTGGCCGCCGCCTGTCTGGTGGCTGCGGCGCTGACCCACCTGCCCACTATGGGCAATCTAGCCGGCGGCGGGGCCTCCGCCGACGCCACCACCGCCGGCCAGGCGGAGAGTTCCGCCGGAATGTCGGGCGGCGCGGCGGACTCTGGCGGGGGGAGCGTTGGAAACGGACTTCCCTCCGCCCCCGCGGCCCCCAGCGACGGGGAGAGTGCATCCCCCTCGCAGGAACAGCAAGGGGAATCGTCCGTCCTTCGCACCCCCGCAGGCGACTATTCCCTCACCGGAGAGGTTGTGTCGGAATTGCCCGAAAACAGCCGCCAGCTGGGCGTGCTGTTCCTGGAGGGGGAGGACAGCGAAAGTCAGCTCTACACCGATCGGAAGGAGTACGCCGGCTGTATGCTCTGGGAGGGGCCGGATGGAACCCTCTATGTGCAGCTTCCGGGCGGCGGCTACGCCCTGGCCAGGGGCCGGAGCTGACCTGGGCGCGCCTCTCTCTTGCGGGCGGGGCCGATTTATGGTATTCTGGGATCCACGAAGCCCTTGCGGCCTTGGGCTGCGGGAAAGGAGAACGCATGGCATGATGGTCAAAGCCATTTTTTTCGACGTAGACGGCACCCTGGTGAGCTTCCGCACCCACACCATCCCTCCCTCCGCCCTGGCGGCCCTCCATGCCCTGCGGGAGAAGGGGATCAAGCTCTTCCTGGCCACCGGGCGGCACCGGGTGATGCTCCGGCCGGTGGACCGTCTGTTCTCCTTTGACGGACAGGTCACCCTCAGCGGCCAGTACTGCTTCGCCGGCGGCCGGGTGCTCCACAG
>CALXGD010000009.1 GCA_944387745.1 uncultured Oscillospiraceae bacterium | reverse complement strand
GGACCAGGTCGTAGAGGTAGGTAATTGAGCCGGAAGAGGCGTACTCGATTTGGATTGGGACCGTAAACGTGGTGTGCTGGTCCCCGTCGGTGGCGCCGTAGAGGGTGACCGGGCGGGGGAGGTTGAGACGCTCTCCCGTATAGGTGACGGCGGGCAGATACAGATTGACCTTGGCCTCCGGCTCCAGAGAGACGGACAGCTGGTCCAGCAGGGCCTGGAGCTCCTCTGTGGTGTTCATGGGGACGTCCTCCGGGTGGTAGTCGTAGACCTGGGCGACGGTGATGTTCAGCTCCTGCCTGAGACGAATCACGTCCCCGTTTTTCATTTGAAGGGTCCAGAGGAGCTGCGCGTCGAATCCGCTGTTGGCCGTAAAATCCACAAAGCTCACTAGAACGGCGTCCGGCAGGGCCTCGTGGGGAGCCGGGGCAGTGCAGGCGAGGTTGTTTCCGCCCACGGAGGGGAAGGGAAAGGAGGCAGTCACCTGGGACACCTGGTCCAGAAAGGTCTGGCTGGCGCTGCGCCCGCTGTCCCCGTCCTGGATGTACAGACGCGACGGGAAACGGGTGGCCTGGCCCGCGGAGACGGTCATGTGGGAGGTGTCCAGAGGCAGGCCGTCGGCATCGGCGAGGAACAGGCGGTAGGCATTTCCGCCCGCGGTATATGTGATCTCACCGGTCCCGTCGTAGACCTGAGGCCGGGAGGAGCCATACCAAAACAGCCCCCATCCCGCCGCCAGGAGAAGGAGCAGGGCGCAGAGGACTTTGCGCAGCATCCGCCGCCGGCCCAGGGGTGGCGGCGTCAGGGGTTGCCGTCGGTTGATGCTCCGGGCACAATGGGGGCAGAAGGAGGCCTCCGGATGGAGGGATGCCCCGCAGTGGGGACAGGTCTTGAGGTTGTCCGCCATCTCACAGCGCCTCCATCAGCTTCAGTATGTTGGGGTAACGCTTGTTGGGGGTAATCTGTGTGCAGCGCTCCACCACCCGGCCCAGCCGCCCCTTTGCCAGACGCCGGGAGGGGTGTTCTCCCGTAAGCATGACATTCATAACAATGCCCACAGCATAGATGTCTGCCCGCTGATCGGTCTGGGACAGGCCATACTGCTCCGGGGCGGCGAAGCCGGTAGTGCCCAGAATTTGGGTGTCCTCGGACTCCTCCGGCTTATAGAGGCGTGCGGCGTCGAAGTCGATGAGGACAGCCTCATTCCCACGGAGGATGATGTTCTCTGGCTTTACGTCTCGGTGGACTGCCCCCAGGGAGTGGAGCACCCACAGAGCCATTCCCAACTGAGTGACAATTTTTTTGGTTTCCTCTGGAGAGAACAGGGCATCCCGCAGCAGAAAGTCCAGGGTATCTCCCTGAATAAATTCTTCCAGCACCAGATATTCCTCCCCCCGGGAGGCCACCTCTAGAGTGGTGGGCAGGTGGGGGCAGGTGTAGCGGAGCAGCTTCTGGTATACCTCCGCACTGCCGTGAAAGTGGCGGAGGATGAAATTCTCTCCGGTGGCTCTGTGGCGCAGTAAGTCCACGCTGCCCCGGGCGCTCTCCTTCAGGCGGCGGACCGGCTCATAGTGTTCCTCTAATGTTTGAAGCAGCCAGGCGTAAATAGGAATCCCTCCAAAATGAAGCATACAATCTATGGGGTCAGCCTATTGTTTTCTTGCTCAAAGTATTATAAAATAATATATACGATTTAAAACAGAAAGTAAAGAGGGGGAAGCTGTGGAAGGAAAGAGCACAATTGAGCTGAATCAGGGGCTGATGAGCGAGCCCAATCTGGCTTCCTATCTAGCCAGCAACCGGTCAGCTTTTTCAGATCAGGATATTACGCAGCCATTGAGCCGGCTCTTTAAAGCCTCTGGGATGTCCAAGGCGGAGCTGGCGCGGCAGGCGGGCATGAGCGAGGTTTACCTGTATCAGGTGTTTTCCGGGCGGAGAAAGCCCTCCCGGGACCGGTTGCTGTGCATTTGTATGGGGCTGCGCGCCTCTCTGGAGGAGATCCAGCAGATCTTAAAACAGGGGGAGTATGCTGTTTTATATTCAAAGCATAAGCGGGATGCCATCATTTCCCACGGGATTCTCCACTGCACCTCTCTGGGTGAGATCAACGAAAGGCTGTTTCAGGAGAAGGAGAAGCCCCTGTATTAGGTGCGGGCGTAGGGGCTGTGGCCAGGCGATGGTCTGCTGAGCAGCTTTACCGCTACCTGGAAGAGGAGGAAGATTCCCTCTTTTTCTCTTTCTTTTTAACCAGAAATATGATATACTAATCTTTGTTATGGATTTCACAAGGAGAGGATCAAAGCTGTGGGGAACGTGACCCTAATTGGTATGCCCGGTTCAGGGAAAAGTACGGTGGGAGTACTGCTGGCCAAGGCCCTGGGCTTTGGCTTTTTGGATACGGATCTGGTAATTCAGCAGCGGGAGGGGGCCCTTCTCCAGACCATTTTGGACGAGAAGGGGGTCCCCTACTTCCTGGACGCGGAGGAGCGGGCGGTGTGCTCGGTGGACTGTGACCAGTACGTGATCGCCCCAGGGGGCAGTGTGGTCTGCCGAGCGGGAGCTATGGACCACCTGAGGGCCATGGGGCCGGTGATCTACCTGCGGGTTCCCCTGGAGGAGCTGAAGGAGCGCATCCATAACCTGGATTCCCGGGGCATCGCCCTGGAGCCGGGACAGACGTTGGAGGATATCCTCACCATCCGCGCCCCGCTGTATGAGAAATACGCCGACGCGGTGGTGGACGCCGCCCCCGGCCAGACCACGGCTCAGACCGTCTCCCTGGTGCTGGAGCAGGCGGAGCAACTGGTTCCAGACCTGTTCCGGAAGATAGAAAACCCCAGCCCGCAGGGAGCTGCGGGCCGGCCTCCGAAGGGATGAGTCCGGGAGGCTAAATGATAAAGAGGGAAGCATAACATGACATTTCAAGCGTTGGGGCTGTGTGCCCCGATTTTGGCCGCACTTAGGGAGCAGGGGTATGAGCACCCCTCCCCCATCCAGGAGAAAGCCATCCCGCCGGCCCTGGCCGGACGGGACGTACTGGGCTGCGCCCAGACGGGAACCGGCAAGACCTGCGCCTTCGCTGCTCCCATCTTACAGCGGCTCAGCGCTGGCAAAGTTCAGGGGCATCCCCTTCGGGCCTTGATCATCACCCCCACCCGAGAGCTGGCCATCCAGATCGGCGAGAGCTTCGCCGCCTATGGCAGGCACCTGCCCCTGCGCCACGGGGTGATCTTCGGGGGCGTGGGACAGAATCCCCAAGTGGAGACCCTGGGCCGGGGAGTGGACATCCTGGTGGCCACGCCAGGCCGGCTGATGGACCTGTACCAGCAGGGCTTCGTCACTCTGGATAAACTGGAGATCTTTGTTCTGGACGAGGCCGACCGGATGCTGGACATGGGCTTTATCCACGACGTGAAGAAAATTTTGAAGTGGCTCCCCGAGAAGAAGCAAACCATGCTCTTCTCTGCCCCCATGCCCCCGGTGATCGCCGAGCTGGTAAATTCTCTGCTGCACAACCCGGTGCGGGTGGCGGTGGACCCGGTGTCCTCTCCAGTGGAGGCCATTGAGCAGTCGGTCTACTTCGTGGACAAGGGCAGCAAGACCAAGCTGCTGGCCCACCTGCTGGGGCAGCTGGATGTGAAGAACGCCCTGGTGTTTACCCGCACCAAGCACGGAGCCAACAAGGTGGCTCGAGACCTGGAGAAGCTGGGAATTTCCGCCGCCGCCATCCACGGCAACAAGAGCCAGACCGCAAGACAGCAGGCCCTGGCCGACTTTAAGGCGGGGAAGGTCCAGTGCCTGGTGGCCACCGACATTGCCGCCCGGGGACTGGATATCGAAGAGCTGTCCCATGTGTTCAACTATAACCTTCCAGAGGTGCCAGAGACCTATGTCCACCGCATCGGCCGCACAGGCCGGGCGGGACGGGGAGGCACAGCTGTCTCCTTCTGCGACTTCGGAGAAAAGCCCCTGCTGAGGGACATTGAGAAGCTGCTGGGCCGGCCAATCCCCGTGGTGGAGGGCCACCCTTATCCCATGGTGGTGTTGGAGGCCCCCAAGAAGGACCGGAGCGGACGGATTATCCGCGAGGAAGATGTGGAGGCGCGGACTGCCGCCAGGGAGAAGCGCCGGACTCAGAGCACGGCTGTCAGAGAAGCGGACGCCCGCCTACAGAGGGCGCCTGGAGAAGCTGTGGACTCTGAGGCCCAGGGTGCGGCAGAGGACGGCGGACAGCCGCAGCAGAGAAAGCGCCTTCGAAAAAAGTCCCGGGCTCAAGAAGCCGCCGGGGTGGAGAAAGCAGCGCTTCCAGCAGAGGAGAAAAGAGTTCTACCCGATCAGGCGCCGGAGCGCCGCCGGGCCAAGCTCAGCCGGCCGGGAACCCGCCTGGATACAGGGGATGCTATGCCCCGCACAGAATTTGAGCGGCCCGATCCCCTGGCGGGAGAGCATATTATGGACGCCACTGCCCGGCTGCTGGCCCCGAGAAAGAGTATTCTTAACCGGAATGAGGGCTCTGCCCGCCGGGGAAAAGCAATGAGTCGGCGGAAAAGCCCACTTACCGGGAAGGGCCGGGAGGCGCCGGAAAAGGAGGAGCGCCACCAGCGCTCACGGGCCGACGGCGGATTAGGAAAGCCTGGAGAAAGAGCCAGAAAGCCACGGCCGGCCCCCCGCTCGAAACAGTCCTGGGGAGGCCGCAGAGAACCAGTGGAACCCATGAAATCAAACCGCACCAAGGACTCCACAGAGCAGCACAGTCTGATGAAGCCCTATTATTTGGATGATTGATTGTTGCAATATAAACAAAGAGAGACGGAGGGTATCAAAGATGGATTATCAAGCAATGTACCAGCAGAAGCTGACCACCGCTGAGGAGGCGGTCAAGGTTGTCAAGTCTGGCGACTGGGTGGACTACACCTGGTGCACCAACCACCCGGTGGCCCTGGACAAGGCCCTGGCCGCCCGGAAGGACGAGCTGTACGACGTGAAGGTCCGGGGCGGCGTCACCATGTGGATGCCGGAGATCGCCAAGGCGGAGGATGCCGGCGACCACTTCACCTGGCACTCCTGGCACTGCAGCGGCATCGACCGGAAGATCATCAAGAAGGGCATGGGCTATTTCTCCCCCATGCGCTACTCTGAGCTGCCCCGGTTCTACCGGGAGAACCTGTCTCCCGTGGATGTGGTGATGCTCCAGGTGAGTCCCATGGACGCCCACGGCAACTTCAACTTCGGTCTGGCCGCCTCCCACCTGGCGGACATGATGAGCCGCGCCAAGTGTATCATCGTGGAGGTCAACCAGAACATGCCCTGGGTGTACGGTCTCACCGGCACAGAGATCAACATCCAGGACGTGACCTATGTGGTGGAGGGGGAAAATCCCCCTGTGGCTCAGCTGGGCGGCGGAGGCGAGCCCACCGACGTGGACCGGGCAGTGGCCAATCTGGTGGTGCCTGAGCTCCCCAACGGCGCCTGCCTGCAGCTGGGTATCGGCGGTATGCCCAACACCATCGGGGCTATGATCGCCCAGTCCGACCTGAAGGACCTGTCCGTTCACACGGAGATGTACGTGGACGGCTTTGTGGATATCGCCGCCGCCGGCAAGATCACCGGCAAGCACAAGAGCCTGGACAAGGGCCGCCAGGTGTACGCCTTCGCCGCCGGCACTCAGAAGCTCTATGACTATGTGAACCGCAACCCGGACGTGATGGCCGCCCCAGTGGACTACACCAACGACGTACGGGTCATTGGCCAGATCGACAACTTCATCTCCATTAACAACGCGGTGGATCTGGACCTGTTCGGCCAGGTGAACGCCGAGTCTGCCGGCCTCAAGCACATCTCCGGCACTGGCGGCCAGCTGGACTTCGTCATGGGGGCCTACCTGTCCAAGGGGGGCAAGAGCTTTATCTGCCTCTCTTCCACCATGACTGGCAAGGACGGCAGTGTGAAGAGCCGCATTGTCCCCACCCTCACCAACGGCTCCATCTGCACCGACCCCCGCTCCTGTGTCCACTACCTGGTCACAGAGTACGGGATTATCAACCTGAAGGGCCTGTCCACCTGGGAGCGGGCGGAGGCCATCATCTCCATTGCACACCCCGACTTCCGCGAGGAGCTGATTCAAGGGGCGGAAAAAATGGGCATCTGGCGCAGAACCAATAAGAAAATCTGAGACCTGAAACAACGGAAAAATAAAGGAAACAACAAGGGCCTGTCAACAGTTCCGCCAGGGCTGCGCCCAACGGATGAGGCGGGCACATGAAAAACAGCCGCCATCAGGCGGCTGTTTTTTGTTTGCGGCGTGCCCAGAGAGATTAGGACTCCAGACTCCAGATGAAGTTGTCCAGCTTCAGCCGGCTTCCCACGGTGGTTCCCTCTGGGAGAAGGAACATCGTGATGAAGTGAGGCTGTCCCTGATCAGATAGAAGCTGGGCGTAGTCCCCCTGAATCTCTGTGACAGTATAAAAAATAGCTTCCAAAGCAGTGAGCTCCTCTCCTGGCGCGCCGCCAATAAATTGGCGGCGCGGCCAACATGCTGGACTTGCAAAATTCGAGTTTTTTCCCTATCCTATTTGACAAGAACAGGGAATAGCGAAAGCTGTCCCAGAAAGGAATATGGTGGCCTATGGGTGACAGTGATCATTCCCTTAACGAGCGGCTGTCTCGAAATCTCCGTCTGATTTATGCGCTGCGCCGGCAGAGCTTAGAGGAATTCTCCAATGAACTGGGAATTGGACATACGACTCTGCAAAATATTTTTCACCATCGGAGCAATTTGACACTTGGAACCTTAGAGACCTTGGCGCAGAGGCTGGGGGTGGAGCCCCTTCAGCTCCTCTCCGAGGGGTATCCAGAGGTGGACCTGGCGAGCGCGGATCTGGTGTTAAAGACGACAGATCTGTTTCTGAGCCTTCCCCCAAAACAGCGCGCGAAAGTGGTGGCGTGCCTGTGTCAGCTGTTGGGCGACCTTGCGCTGGGTAAGGAAGGGCGTGAAAAGCAGAGAAAAAGTTCCGACGGCGGGGAGAGCAGCCCGGAGCCTGTGGACTCCTAAGGGGGATTTTACAAGAAGATCTCCACCGGACGGCGGGCGGAAAAGTGCTCTGTAAGTCGGAGCGCCAGAGCGGAGGAGTGATAGCCCAGGGCGCCCACCGGGCAATGGGAGACGCAGGTCATGCAGCTGATGCACCTGCTGTCGTCCCACAGCAGGGTTTTGGGGTCCAAGGCGCCGGTGGGGCAGACCTTGGCACAGAGGCCACAGCCCAGGCAGATGTCCCAGTCCCGGTCCTTTTTCACTATTATCGCCGACTTTGGAGCGGGAGAGGGGTTGCCGGGCACCTCCGCCTCGGTCCAGCTGGGCTGGCTCAGCTTCTCCTTTACCTGACGGACCAGGGAATTTAAAAGGGTCAGATCCTCTGCATCCGGCCGCCCGACTCCCAGGGCGGGGGCGAAGATGTGGGGAGTGATGACTGCAGCCGCACCTGCACAGCGGAAGCCCCGCTCTCCCATTTCCCGCTTCATCTGGGCCAGGGTGTCGTCGTAGTGGCGGTTGCCATAGGCGGCAAGGAGAACGCAGGGGGTATTGTCTCCCTTCAGACCGTCCAGCAGACCGGGCACCGCCGGCCGCTGGCCGGCGTATACAGGCAGTGCCAGCACCAACAGCTCATCCTGAGAAAAGGTCCGCCCCTGTCGGTCCGGCCCTGTGAGCTCCAGATATTCTGTCTCCCAGCCGAAAAGGTCGCACACCGACTCCAGGGCCCGCTTCGTGCCCCCTGTGGGGCTGAAATAGGCCCCTGTCACATGGTTCATACTTATTTCCCCTTTCTTTTCCGAAAAATTGAGTTTTATGTATCTGAACGGGTTTTCCTGATGGCCCTGCCGCGGCGGGGCGCAGGCCTATCAGAGGAATTTGAAGGAATCAAATTTCAGATCAGCAGAAAAAAGGGGGCCGTGGGGCCCCCTCTCCATTTGCGCGGCTCTTTCACAGACACTGGAGATATTTTCCGTACAATGTCATGCTCAGCTCGTCTCCGATCCTGTGGACGTGGTCGGCGGTAACCCAGCCCTCCTGAAGGCCCAGCTCCTCCAGGCAGCCCACATATCGGCCTGTCTCGTCCTGGATCTCCTTGATGGTCTGGCCGGCGGCAAGCAGGCTGTCCGCTGTGCCGGCGTCCAGCCAGGTGAAGTTCTTCTCCAGAGGGATCACCTGGAGCTGGCCGCGGCGGAGATACTCCAGGTTCACGTCAGTGATCTCCAGCTCTCCCCGGGCGGAGGGCTTCAGATTCCCGGCGATCTCCATGACCTGGTTGTCATAGAAGTACAGGCCGGGGATGATATAGTTGGACTTAGGGTGGCGGGGCTTCTCTTCAATGGAGATAGCCCGGCCATTTTCATCAAATTCCACCACGCCGAAGGGGTGGGGGTCCTCCACCCAGTAGCCGAACACGGTGGCCCCCGTCTCGAAGGCGGCGGCCTGCTTCAGGGTTTGGCCCAGAGCGGGGGCGTAGAAAATGTTGTCTCCCAGCACCAGACACACCCGATCAGCTCCCACAAAGTTTCGGCCGATCAGGAGAGCGTCGGCAATGCCGCGGGCCACAGGCTGCTCGGCATAGGTGATCTGAAGGCCATACTGGCTGCCATCTCCCAGCAGGGCCTGGAATGTGTCTGTCTCCCCAGGGGGGACGATGACCATGATGTCTGAAATCCCCGCCTGCATCAAAATGGCGATGGGGTAGTAAATCAGCGGCTTATCATACACGGGCAGAAGCGGCTTGCACACCGGCTTCGTCATGGGGTAGAGGCGGGTGCCCTTCCCTGCGGCTAATACGATACCCTTCACAGCGTCCTCCTATTTTTCTGGCCGTTTCGCCGGCGCCGACATAGAGATGGCGGATTTTCAAAGCCGCGAAACAGCCTGAGATTGAGCAAATTCAATATATCATGTTCCATAGACCATTGCAAGACTTCCCATTTCCTTTTGTGCGCACGAAGGCAAATTTTTCTCCGCCGTCTGCGGCCTGGGCTGCGGGCCGGAGGCGGAAAAGTGACTGGGAAATCTTGAAAGCCTTGGGGTGGAAACTGCCGGGGACGCCAGAAGAGCAAGGAGAAGTTTTTCAAAAATCCCATATTCATTTGCCAGCTTTTATGTTATAATAAACCAGATCTTGCCTCAAAAATACACAGGCGTGGTCTGCGCACGATATTTGTCTGACAGAGAACGGAATTTTATGCTCTGAGTGCGGCTGCGGTGGGGCAGAGTGATTTTAGAAGGGAGGGACGGGTGTGCTCAGGAGACGGCTTTTGGTGGCGGCAGGTTGGACGGCAGCTTTGCTCCTGATGCTGTCCGGCTGCTTTTTTCAATCTCCGGAAGATCTGTACCGGAGCCCGGAGCGGTCGGCGGATTATCTCAGTTTGACCCAGACCATCCGCAATGTGAAGAACAGCCTGTCCCAGACTTATGGGGTGGAGGTGGAGGACATCTCCGTTATGAGCGGAGACAACACCGCCCTCATCCAGCTACAGGATCTGGACGGAGACGGTTCCACAGAGACCGCTGTCACATTTTTCCGGGTGCCCGAGGCGGACCGCCCCCTGAAGATCTACTTTTTTACCAAATCAGAGGATGACACCTATACGGCCAGCGCGGTGGTGGAGGGCAGCGGCTCCTCCATTTACCGGGTGGATTATGTGGATCTGAACGGAAACGGATATAAAGAGGTTGTGGTCAGCTGGCAGATGAACACTGGCGCTTATCTTCTGGGGGCCTATTCTCTGGAGGAGGTGATGGCTCAGAATGTCCAGCAGGCCATGGTGTATTCCTCTGAGGCGGCCAGCTTCACGGTGACACAGATGCCTCAGCCGGACACCCTCCGGGCGGAGGAATGGCTGACCACCGCCTACACCTACTATGTACTGTACGACCTGGATCAGGATACTAGGACAGAGATTGCGGTTATCCAGGTGGACCCGGCGGGGACTAACAGCGCGGTGGAGATCTATGGCTGGCGGGACGGCGTTTTCCTGGCCCGGGAGTCAGCCCCCCTGTCTGCCGGCATTATCAGCAACGGGATCCGAAATGTGGACACGAATTTCCTTCAGGAGGAGGGGGATGTCCCGGTTCGCGCCCTGTATATCTCCAGTGAGCTGGCGGATGGCCACCATACGGTGGATGTGGTGGCCTATCAGGAGGGTGTTCTCACCAATTTAAGTCTGGATGAGAACGGAGTGAGCCGGGAGATCCTGGATCGCTATGTAGATCTGGATCCTACGGACGTGAATGGGGACGGGGTGCTGGAACTGCCGACGCCCATCCAGCTGCCCAGCGGTAGCGACACCTCGGCGTCTGATTTTTGGCTGATTGACTGGGGTCAATATGACATCCGGGGGGAGAAATCCTATGTCTGCACCACTTACCACAACATTGCCGACGGGTGGTATCTGGTGGTCCCGGAGAGCTGGAAGGGACAGATTGCCCTGAGCAGAAACGATTTCGTCACCGGACAGAGGGCGGTCTCCTTCTATCACATGCGGGGGGATGGGCAGCGGGCCCCCAGCCCCTTCCTAGTGATTTACAAATTTACCAGCCAGTTCAGCCGGGCAGAGACCTCCAGTCGCTTTATTCTGCGTGAGGAGGAGGACGCGGTGTATGCCGCCGCCTTCTATGAGAGCGGCTGGGACTGCGGTATGGACAGCACACAGCTGCAGTCGGCATTCCATCTGATTCAAACCAGCTGGACCGATTGACGGCGCTGCGGAGCCCAAGGGGAGAGAAAATATGAAAAAAATTCTAGTTTTAGAAGATGAAGAAAATATCCGCAGCTTTGTGGTCATTAATCTGAAGCGGGCGGGCTATGAGACCATTGAGGCGGCCACAGGGGAAGAGGCTCTGGCCCGCATCAAAGAGGATCCGGGGATTAAGGTGGCTCTTCTGGACATCATGCTTCCGGGGATCGACGGCTTTGAGGTATGCCGCCGCATCCGGGCCATGGACAGTAAGATTGGGATTATTATGCTCACCGCCCGTACCCAGGAGATGGACAAGGTCACCGGGTTAATGACGGGGGCAGATGACTATGTGACAAAGCCCTTCTCTCCGGCGGAGCTCACCGCCCGTGTGGACGCACTGTTCCGGCGGACCGGCGGGGAGGAAGAGGTCGCCTCCCCTGATGAGATCAGCCAGCCCCCCTTCCTTCTCAACACCCGCAACCGAACTCTGGAAAAAAATGGACACCGGGTAAAGCTGACCCAAGTGGAGTACAGCATTGTAAAATTGTTTATGGAAAATCCAGGGAAGGCCCTCTCCCGAGAGGAAATTTTAGATGCGGTGTGGGGAAAGGACTACTTCGGAGAGCTGAAGATTGTGGACGTGAATATCCGCCGCCTGCGCATTAAGATCGAGGATAACGCCACAAAACCCACCTATGTGAACACCGTGTGGGGCTATGGGTACAAGTGGGGAAGTTGAGCCGCTAATTCGGGCCCAAAGGGGATTGCTGTCCATGTAAGGACGGGCTTGCCTGATCCACCTCGGGCCGATGCCCCTATGGGAGCAGCACATGTGTTCGGTGTGGCTCACAGGGGCGGGCTCCAAACCCGCCTGGGTGGCCGGCCGGGACAAGTCCCTGCGCTGCAATAAAATCCTGAGAAAGGAGGCGCCAAAGTGGCCAAAAAAGTCAAGGTAATGGATAAGCGGAAAATTCGAGGCATCCGCCGCCGGTGGCTCATCAACAGCGTAGGTGTGGTATTGCTGGTGCTGGCCTTGGCGCTGGGCACCTTTTCAGCTGCTATTTGGAGCTACTATTACTCCACCACCATGAACGACCTCAAGCGCCGGGCCACAACCCAGGCGGGGGGCTTTGCCTCCTATACCAGAAGCCAGTATTGGACCAACGCCCAGAATGCGGTGCAGCGCTTTGAAGAAAAGACAAAACTGGAACTGCAGTTTTTGAATACCTCCGGTTCCGTACAGTATTCCAGCAACGACCTGGCCGCTGGCACCACTCCGGATACGCCGGAGATCCGGGAGGCTCTGGCGACCCAGGACACCCAGGTGTGGATCGGCGCCGACCCGGACACCAGAGAGCGGATCGTGGCGGCCTCCGCCCCTGTGATCTACCACGGGCAGACGGTGGCGGTGGTGCGGTATGTGACCTCCCTTAAGGCCATTGATCAGCAGTTTGCCCTGACAGAGGCTCTGGCCTGTCTGCTGGGGCTCATTGTACTCTCTCTGGTGTACTTCTCCAACCTGTACTTTGTCCGCTCCATTGTGGAGCCCCTGGCCAGCATCACGGAGACGGCCCGCCTCATCGCTGACGGCAGCTACGGCGTGCAGATCGAAAAAAAGTACGACGATGAGATTGGGGAGCTTACTGATACCATCAATGATATGTCTTTGAAGATCAAACAGTCAGAAAAAACCCAGTCGGAGTTTATTTCCTCTGTCTCCCATGAGCTGCGCACTCCGCTCACCGCCATTACGGGGTGGGCGGAGACAGTTCAGAGCGGGGAGCTGAAGAATCCGGAGGATATTCAGAAGGGGATGGACATCATTGTGTCCGAGGCCAGGCGCCTCACGAACATGGTGGAGGAGCTGCTGGAGCTCTCCCGTATCTCCGACGGTCGGTTTACCCTGTCGGTGGAACCTTTGGATCTGAAGGCGGAGCTGGAGGACGCGGTGTACACCTATCGGGAGTTCTTCCGCCGGGAGGGGATCGAGCTCACCTATCAGGACTGTCCGGAGGAGATGATTCCCATCTCCGGGGATCCGGAGCGGCTGCGGCAGGTGTTCTGCAATCTGTTGGACAACGCCGCCAAGCATGGGGGCTCCGGCAAACGTATCGACGTGTCCATCGCCCAATCCGGAGAGGAGGCCGTGATCCGTATTCGGGACTACGGCCCAGGAATCCCGGCTGATGAGCTGCCCCATGTGAAGTATAAGTTTTATAAGGGTAGCTCCAAGGCCAGGGGGTCCGGAATTGGGCTGGCGGTGTGCGAGGAGATCGTGACGCGCCATGAGGGAAAGCTGACAATCGGCAATGCCGAGGGAGGCGGCTGCCTGGTCACCATCCGGCTGCCGGTGGAAAACTGAAGGGGAAACTTGCATTTTTGTCCGAAGCTTGATAAAATACAGTGGGTGTATTTGCCCGCTTGATTGCCTGTCCCTGAAATAAAGGAGAACCTTATACTCATGTCAGAAAGACAAAACAGCGCTCAGGCCTGCCTCGCCGGGAAGTTTAAAACAATGTGCGGCGGTCAGGCCCTCATTGAAGGCATTATGATGCGTGGCCCGAAAAAACAGGCCATTGTGGTGCGCAAGCCGGAGGGCGACTTGGCCGTCCGGGTCAGCGATTTGAAATTTATTAAGGACCGGTATCCTATTTTGGGTCTCCCCCTGCTGCGGGGGGTGGTCACCTTTGTGGCCTCCATGGTAGAGGGAGTGAAGGCCCTTATGTACTCAGCGGAGTTCTACCCCGAGGACGAGGATGAGCCGGAGGAACCCTCCAAATTTGATCTGTGGCTAGAAAATCACTTGGGAAGTGAGAAAGCAGCCTCTGTTGTGGTTACTCTGGCGGTGATTTTAGGAATTGGGATGTCCATTGGCCTGTTTTTCCTGCTGCCTACTTTGCTGGGCAGCGCAGTCACATTGGTAACGGACTCCATGCTGGCCCGAAACGTGGCGGAGAGCCTGCTGAAGCTGATGATTTTTGTGGGTTACCTGGCTCTGTGCTCCAGAATGAAGGACATTCACCGGGTGTTTGAGTACCACGGAGCGGAACACAAGACCATCTTTTGCTATGAGGCGGGCCTCCCCCTTACGGTGGAGAATGTGCGGGCTCAGCCCAGGCACCACCCTCGGTGTGGCACCAGCTTCCTGTTTATGGTCATTGCCATCTCTATTATTGTGTCCACCATTGTCTTTGCCATCTGGCCGGTGCATCACGCCCTGCTGCGGTTCCTGGCTCACCTGTTGATGCTGCCCATCATCGTGGGGGTGAGCTATGAGTTCAACCGCTGGGCGGGCCGCCACGACGGACCAATTACCAAGCTTTTGACCGCTCCTGGCCTGTGGCTGCAAAACTTTACCACCTTTGAGCCCGACGACTCCATGATTGAAGTGGGCATCAAAGCACTGGAGCTGGTGCTGCCCGAGGTGAAGGGCGAGGACGCCTGGTAGGGAGAGCTTGCTCATTCCGTTGCTGCTCCTTTTTCCACGCGAACTGCTGCGCTGGGCTCGCGCAGGGGGCCCGGGAGGGCGCTTTACCAAGAGATAGAAGATAGGGATAGGAGTTTACCGGCGGCGTTTCCATATCTTCTAACTCCTATCTTATAAGGGGGTGTGAACGAAATGGCCACCACCTATAACAACTTATATCTGGATACCCGCGCCCGCCTGAAAAAGGCGGGGGTGGAGGAGGCCCAGTTGGAGGCACGGGAGATTTTATGCTACGCCTCCGACAAGAGCCGGGAGCAGCTCTATCGGGACATGCCCCTGTATGTGTCCGGTGAGCTGGAGCGCCGGGTGGAGACTCTGGTCCAGCGCCGGCTGGCAGGAGAGCCAGTGGCCTATATTGTGGGGGAGTGGGAGTTCTACGGCGTCCCACTGGACATCTCTCGGGATGTGCTTGTTCCCAGAAGCGATACAGAAGTACTGGCGGAACGGGGAATTTTGAAGGCGAAGGCCGCCGGAGAGGGCGGCCGGGTTTTGGATCTGTGCGCCGGCAGCGGCTGTGTGGGCCTGGCCATTGCGGTCCACGCCCCGGAGTGCCGGGTGGTGCTGGGGGAGCTAGAGGAGGGCGCACTGCGGGTCTGCAAGCAAAATGTGCGCCGCAACCACTTGAATGCCCGGGTGACCTGTCTGTCGGTGAACGCTCTGGAGCCACCCCCCTCTGCCCTGTGGGATTTTGATGTGATTGTGTGCAATCCGCCCTACATTCCCACAGGCGATATTGACGGCCTGGATGTATCTGTGCGGGACTATGAGCCTCGTACAGCTTTGGATGGGGGGCTGGACGGCCTGGACTTTTACCGTGCGATTGCGGCCAAGTGGAAAACTGCGATCCGGCTGGGCGGCTCTCTCATGTTTGAAGTGGGAATCGGACAAGCGCCGGAGGTAGAGGAGATCATGGCAAAAAACGGCTTTGAACAGATCCAGACCACCGCCGATACCCAGGGTATTTGGCGGGTAGTGGAGGGAACCATCAATCAGTAGAGCGGAGAGTGAAGATAGGAGACAGAAGCTGCGGTGCCCGGTGCAAATATCTTCTGCCTCATATCTCACAGCTCCTATCCCGTGAAAGCACAAGTCCGATTTATGGGATAGACAGAAGTGTAGGGTATATTGAGACAGAACAAAACCGGCAGACCATACAGGGGCCGGCGGCAAAGGAGTAATGCAGCATGGCGACGAAGAAACCGGCGGTAGAGAGCGCGGCTCCCGCATCAGATAAAAAGAGAGCTCTAGAGACGGCGGTGGCCCAAATTGAGCGGGCCTACGGCAAGGGCTCTATTATGCGCTTGGGGGAGAGTGTGGATGTGTCAGTGGACACCATCTCCACAGGTTCCCTGTCTCTGGATTTGGCTCTGGGCATCGGCGGCCTGCCCCGGGGAAGAATTATTGAAATCTACGGCCCTGAGTCCTCCGGCAAGACCACTCTTGCCCTCCATGTAGTGGCCGAGGCCCAGAAAAAGGGCGGCGAGGTGGCTTTTATCGATGCGGAACATGCCCTGGACCCCACCTACGCCAGAGCACTGGGAGTGGACATCGATTCCATGCTCATTGCCCAGCCGGACACCGGCGAGCAGGGTCTGGAGATCTGTGAGGCCCTGGTGCGCTCCGGGGCCATCGACGTGGTGGTGGTGGATTCAGTGGCCGCCCTCACCCCCCGTGCGGAGATTGAGGGGGACATGGGCGATCCCCACGTGGGCCTGCTGGCCCGGCTGACGAGCCTGGCCCTGCGGAAGCTGGCCGGCTGCATTGCCAAGACCAACTGCATCGTCATTTTCATCAACCAGCTTCGGGAAAAGGTGGGGGTGGTCTACGGCAATCCGGAGGTCACCACCGGCGGCCGGGCCCTGAAGTTTTACTCCTCGGTGCGCATTGATGTGCGCCGCATTGAGGCCCTGAAGAGCGGCTCCGAGATCATCGGCAACCGCACCCGGGCCAAGATTGTGAAGAATAAAGTGGCCCCCCCCTTCCGGGAGGCGGAGTTTGACATTATGTACGGCGAGGGCATCTCCAAGCTGGGCGAGCTCATTGACCTGGGAGTGAAGCTGGATCTGGTGCAGAAGAGCGGCTCCTGGTTTGCTATGGGGGAGCTGCGCCTGGGCCAGGGCCGGGATGCCGCCAAGCAGTATCTGCGGGACAACCCGGATCTGGCGGAAGAGCTGGAGCAGAAGATCCGCCAGAACTCCTTCAAGCTCCTGTCCAAGCAGGGGCAGGCGGCCGCCCGAGCCGCTGGCCGGGCGGTGGACGTGTCCGCCGACGACTTCGAGGACGGGGAGGAGTAATCCCCTGTGGTCATTCAGCAGCTGAAACCCTCCCAGCGGGTGGCGGGCCGCTGGCTGGCGGTGATGGAGGACGGCT
>CALXGD010000008.1 GCA_944387745.1 uncultured Oscillospiraceae bacterium | reverse complement strand
TTGCCTCTAAACATTGTTTACACCCTCCTTACTCGCCCACGACGACGCCCATGGAGCGGGCAGTACCGGCGATCATGCTCATAGCGGCCTCGATGCTGGCGGCGTTCAGGTCGGGCATCTTGGTCTCTGCGATCTTGCGCACATCCTCCTTGCTGATGGTGGCCACCTTGGTCTTGTTGGGCACACCGGAGCCGGACTCGATGTTGCAGGCCTTCTTAATCAGCACAGCGGCGGGAGGGGTCTTAGTAATAAAGGTAAAGGAGCGGTCAGCGTACACCGTAATGATGACGGGGATGATCATGCCCACTTCATTTTTGGTGCGCTCATTAAATTCCTTGGTAAAAGCGGCGATATTTACGCCGTGCTGACCCAGGGCAGGACCTACCGGGGGAGCGGGGGTCGCCTTGCCGGCCGGGATCTGAAGTTTTACATATCCAGTTACTTTCTGTGCCACGAAAGAGCACCTCCATTTGAAAAAATGTGGTTATTGGGGACGCGGTGCGTCCTGATTGGCGGGACGGACGGTGCCGCCCCTCCCACGTTGCGCGGCCTAAGCCGCAGCCAGCTAGTTGTCTGTCTTTACCGGCTGATGGGCTCCACCTGGTCAAGCTCTAGCTCCACGGGAGTTTCCCGTCCGAACATAGAGACCACTACCCGAACCTTGCCCCGGTCCAGGTCCACCTCTTCCACAGTACCAAGGAAGGATTCCAAAGCGCCGTCGGTGATTTTGACGCTGTCGCCCACCTGATAGTTCACCACGATCTCATGTTTTTCCACACCCAGCTTGGCCACGTCCTCTTCCGACAGGGGGATGGCGTTATTGCCCTCGCCCAGGAAGCCGGTGACCCCTCGGATGTTTCGGATCACATGCCAGGTCTCATCGTTCATAACCATCTTCACCAGCACATAGCCGGGGAAAATCTTACGTTCCACTTCCTTGGGGCCGTTGTCGGTAATTTCCGTAACGGTCTCCAGAGGAATACTGATCTCATGGATCACATTCTGCAGATGGCGGTTTTCCACGTACTTCTCAATGGTGGCTTTTACAGTGTTTTCATAGCCAGAGTAGGTGTGAACCACGTACCAATTTAAGTTGTCAGCCATGCCGTTCACCTGACTTAGCTGAAGAAGTGGAGCAGCGCCTGAATGAGGGCGTTGGCCACAACGTCAAAGATCCAGATGAAAATGCCCACAAAGACGACACAGGCGATAACCACCAGCGTGTTGTTGATGGTCTGCTTTTTGGTGGGCCAGACGACCTTCTTCAGTTCCACTCTCAGCTCATGGAGCCAGCGGCGGATGCGGGAGAAGATGCCGGGCTTTTTTTCAGACTTCTTGTCCTTTTTGACCTTATCGGTCTTGCTGGAGGCAGACTGGGCATCCTGCCCCACTTTTTCGTTTTCAGCCATTCTGACTACCCTTCTTTCCTTTCAGCCGTTCCAGTGGGATCACTTCGTCTCATTGTGGACGGTATGCTTTCTGCAGAAGGGGCAGTACTTCTTCAGCTCAAGACGGTCCGGGGTATTCTTTTTGTTCTTCATGGTGTTGTAGTTTCTCTGCTTGCACTCAGAGCACCGCAGGGTGATCTTAATGCGCGCGCCGGCTTTGCTTGCCATACGTTCGGCACCTCCTTGTTGTTTTGCGGGACGTTCCCGCTGGTAAGGCCGCAGGGACGAAAAACGCCGGATGCGGCCTGTGCCGAATCCAGCGTCATACAGTCCAGAGGAAGCTCCCTGCTGGACAGAAAACGATACGGTGGAATTCGGCGTTTGCCTCCCTGTGTTCCAAATGTGGAGGAGGGGGTCGGGGCGCATGACACCGTAAAAATGCGCACGACAAAAAGCCCCTTTCACAGGTAATTGCTACTATAGCACGTCCAGCCCCCTGTGTCAAGGAAAATTTCAGGGCGGGAGCTAAAATTTTCCCTCTCCCGCCCACGGCTCCGGCGGGGCGGGAAGGGCAAGGGTATGTGTCCCAAAAGCCGTTTTTAGGAAGTCTGGTCAGACTGCGGTTCTTTGGGCTGAAATAGGGGGATTCGAGCCAGGCAGTCCCGCAAAAATTGCTTGCGGGCGGCAGAGCCGATCCTGCGCCGCACCAGCTTGCTCTGCGGGAAGAACTGTCCGCTGCGGTTCGGGGCATAGAGGGCCAGGTCTACCGCCGGAATTAGTGCCTCCAGGGCGGCGGTCAGCTGACAGTCTCCACCGGCGGCGGCGTACAGACGCAGCAGAAACTCCCGTGGCGTCTCTTCTCTCCGCTTGTGCCAGGGGGCCATGCGGCACTTGCGTACCAGCAGATAGTAGGAGCCCTCAGGGGTGCTGCGGATGCGGAACAGATACAGCCGCAGCCGCAGCCGCGTTGCCCAGGAGGAGAGCAGGCGCCGCAGTCCGGCGGTCAGGGAGATCCGCCGCCGCAGGGGGAGGGACTGCCGCTTGACCTTCCGTCCACCTACCCGCAGCCGGCCCAGGAGCTTCAGAAGATATATCAGCAGGACGAGGGCGCCCACCGCAAGGAGGACGATGAGGACGACCAGAACGGCGGGGTTGCTCTGGGGAAGCTCCCTCTCCTGAAGTTGTTCAAAAATGACAGGCTCCTCCGCCGGAAGCTCACCGGGCTCTGCCGGCGGTATGAGGGAGGAGAGCCATATCAGCAGTTTTCCCAGAAGGGAGAAAAGAAAATGAGCTACCTGGGTCAGCAGATCCCACAGGGCCACCACCCCGTACCCCGCCGGTGCGGCGGCCACACCTACCAACAGGACCACAAGGGCCAGAATCACCAGAAAAGCGGCGGCGATAAAGCCCCAGCCCTTGGCCCCAAGGCCTCTCCCAACTCGGCGGAGGGTCAGGCCCAGCAGTGCGCTGGCACAGCCCAGGCATGCGGGGATCAGCTGATAGGCCGGTCGCTGGAAGGCGGAGGCATAGCCGACAAACAGGACGGAAAAGATCAGGCTGACGTCCAGATACAGAAGCAGGCGCACCAGGGGCGGAGGTTCCAGGGCCATCTGGCCTGCCCACACGGACAACCAGATACACGCGACAGCAGAGAAAAGCAGGCTGGTCCAGTGCCCCCAGCCGATCAGAGGGATTCCTGCGGCCGCAAAGGCCACGGCTGCTCCACCGTTGAGCAGGCACAAGGCTTGGAGGGTGCGCTCCTGTTGCAGAAACAGCCGGTCGATCCCATATAGAAGGGGACCGTAGACCAGCAGAACCGGGGGATAGAGGCCGCCGGGCGATAGCTCTGCATCAAGAAACCAGTAGGCAAGGGTGCACAGCAGACAGGAGGCAGACATCTGTAGGGTCAGGGCGCTGACGGTTGTCTCTCTATCCATGGGTCTCCTCCTTCAGCCAGCGCAGGCACACGGTTTCATAGTCTCCAAAGGGCTTGTCCTCCTGATAGGTCAGGATGCTGGTGCAGGTGCGGTCCAGATATTGGGTCAGAAGCGTGCGGCCTGCCAGGTGAGCGGTGTCGTATACAATGTAGTAGAACCGCCCCACGCCGGGAATAGCCTCTGCAAGAGAGGAGACGTCAAAGACGGGGATCTGATCCACCACACTCCCGCTCTCACTGTCACGCTTTTTTTCCTGGGGCTGATAGGCGGCTAGGGCATACAGCAGATCCTCTGTTCCGCACGCGCCGCCCATCAGATTGGCGGCAGGTCCCCCCTGTCCCTGACAGAGGCTCAGACCGCAGAGGACCTGCGCCTCTTCCAGCCGCACCAGTTCAGAGGCGAGGATGCTCAAGGCCTCCTCCATCTCAGGCAGATGGGGCTGGGCACCGCTGAAGCTCTCTCCGTCAAAGAGAAAGTGGACGTTCTTGGGCAGAATGTCCTCGTACACATTGACGGACAGCGGCAGCCCCCGGGCGGTCAGCCGCCAGTTGATGTGCTTCAAAGAATCGGTGGGCAGATAGTCCCGTGTGGACCGGATGACGGTGGGATCCTCCATGACACCCCTTGTCCCGGTGTCAGCGTTCCAGAGGCTGCGGAGGAACAGGTCAGGCCGCACGGGGGTCAGTTTGGGATAGACAGCGAAGCGGTGCACCTCCTCCCCGGTGAGAGGACACTCCACCTGAGCGAGGCCGAAGCCATGCCCTGTCCGCAGCCGCCATCCGGAGGTGGAATACACACCCCGGCGATTGGCGGCCCAGCGGATCTCCAAATGTGTAGTCTCATACCACAGCAAAAAGGCGCACCGCTTTTCGCCCACCAGCTGGTCGGAGTATTTCTCCTCCTGGAGGAAGGCCAGCTCCCAGTCGTCCGGCTTGCGGGTCTCCCTCGGTGTCAGGCACAGATTCTGAGCCAGGGGGAAGAACAGCTCCATCCACACCAGGGGAAGGAATTTTCCATTGTGTACAGTCAGCACCAGGCGGGCTGACTCCCCAGGAAACAGGCCGCTCATCTCTCCGGACAGGGTGACGGAGACCTTGCGGGCCGACAGCACCGCCCACAGCCGGGCGGCCCCCGCCAACAGAAAGACCAGCATCAGGGCGAAGGCCAGCTGTCTCTGGTTGAAAAAGGCGGCTAGCACACAGCAGAGCAGGGCAGTCGCCAGGGCAGGGAGGGAGACCAGCAGGCTGGAGTGGCTGAACGAAGGCTTCGTTCCCATATCAAGGCACCTTAGGCGCGGGAGCTGCCTCTGTGCGCTCCAGCACTTCATCCAATACGGAGGAGGCGGTGGCTCCGGAGAAGCGGGCCCCGCTGGAGAGTGCCAGGCGGTGCTCCAAAACAGGGTGTGCCAGGACCTTGACATCGTCAGGGGTGACGTAATCGCGGCCGGACATGGCGGCCCAGGCCTTGGCGGCCCGGTACAGGCTTCGGGTGGCCCGGGGGCTGGCGCCAATCACCAGCTGGCTGTGGCTGCGGGTCAGGCCGGCCAGGGCGATGATGTAGTCGGCCACGGCGTCAGATAGATGGACCTGAGCGATCTCCTGCTGGGCCTGGACCAGCTGCTGGGCGTCTGTCACCGCATGGACGGACTGGAAGGAAATTTCATCCCCCAGATTCTTCAGCATCTCCCGCTCCTCCTCCGGGCTGGGATAACCCATACTGATGCGGACAAGGAAGCGGTCCATCTGGGCGGCGGGCAGGCGGAAGGTGCTCTCAGATTCCACCGGATTCTGGGTGGCCAACACCAGGAAGGGCTGGGGCAGCGGAAACTGCTGCCCGTCAATGGAGATCTGCCGCTCCTCCATGGCCTCCAGCAGGGCGGACTGTGTGCGGGGAATGGCCCGATTGATCTCATCAGCCAGAAGGAGATTGGTCATCACCGGACCCTGGCGCAGTTCAAAATCCCCGGTTTTTTGGTTGAAGATCTTCATTCCGATGATGTCGCTGGGCAGCATATCGGGGACGAATTGGATGCGTCCAAAGCGGCAGCCGAGGGCGAGGGAGATGGTCTTGACCAGGGTGGTCTTTCCCACGCCGGGCAGATCGTCCAGCAGTACATGGCCGTTAGCAAGCACAGCCATAATGATCAGCCGGATCCGGTCCGACTTGCCCACAATGATTTTTTCTGTCTCAGTCTGAATGTCCCTGGCCAGTTTGGAGATGTCCATGGTATCGCCCCTCTTGTCTCAATATCGTCTGCCCGTTTCTGGCGAAGCGGATTAAATTCTTGCGATTTTTACTATTATAATGAAATTTGTGCTGAGACGCAAGAGGAGAGCGGAGGCAGAGGGTAGGAATTTTGTGAGATAGGTCAGACCGCCTCACCTCCCCAAGGGCCATAGGCGGAAAAAGGAAAGTTGACCGGAACTGCCCTTTGCGGTACAATAAAAAGCACTTTGAGGACAGGCCCTCCGCCCGCCGGGACGGACAGGCCAAAATGAAATTCAAATAGACAGAACAGGAATCGAACACTATGCTGAATCATGCACAAGAACTGCGCTTTTGCAGAGCCCGCCGGGGGGCCATCGCCCGGGACTTCTCCCAGCTGAACCCGGAGCAGCAGAAGGCGGTGCTGGCCACTGAGGGGCCTCTCCTCCTTCTGGCGGGGGCGGGGAGCGGGAAAACCACCGTTTTGATCAATCGAATTGCCAATTTAATAAAGTATGGCAGGGGTTCAGACAGCGAAGAGGTGCCGGAATGGGTCACCTCTGAGGACCTGGATTTTTTGGAGGGCTACGCCGGCGGGACTGGCTCCCCCGCTCCCGCCGACAAGGAGCGGCAGGAGCGGCTGTGCCGTCTGGAGCCCGCCGCCCCTTGGAGTATCCTGGCCATTACCTTTACCAACAAGGCGGCCGGGGAGCTGAAGGACCGCCTGTCCGCTATGCTTGGTCCGGAGGCGGAGGACGTGTGGGCCTCCACCTTCCACTCCGCCTGTGTGCGCATCCTCCGCCGGGACATTGACCGGCTGGGCTTTGCCTCCTCCTTCACCATCTACGACACCGACGACTCTCTGCGGGTGGTGAAGGACTGCCTGAAGGAGCTGAACCTGGATGACAAGCAGTTTCCCCCGCGGACAGTGCTGGGGTACATCTCCCGGGCTAAGGACGCCATGAAGCTGGCGGACGAGTATCTGGCGGAATGTGAGAGGTCGGGAGACTACCGCCTGACTAAGATCGCCCAAATCTATGTGGAGTACCAGCGGCGGCTGTGGGAGGCCAGCGCCCTGGACTTTGATGACATCATCCTCCACACCGTCCGCCTCCTCCAGCAGTTTGAGGAGGTGCGGAGCTATTACCAGCGGAAGTTCCGCTATGTGCTTATTGACGAGTACCAGGATACCAACAACCTCCAGTACCTGCTGGCCTCTACCCTGGCGGGGGGATATGAAAACTTCTGCGTAGTAGGTGACGATGACCAGTCTATCTACCGCTTCCGGGGGGCCACCATTGAGAATATTCTCTCCTTTGAGAAGCAATATCCCGGCTGCCGCACCATCCGCTTGGAGGAGAACTACCGCTCCACCAAGCACATCCTGGAGGCGGCCAACGGGGTGATCCGCAACAACCGGGGACGGAAGGGCAAGGAGCTGTGGACCCGGGCGGGGGAAGGGGAGAAGCTCCACCTGTACACTGCCATGAACGAGAGTGATGAGGCCCAGTACGTGGCCACTAAAATTTTAGAGGACTATGGTCAGGGCCTCCACTGGAAAGACCACGCGGTGCTCTATCGAATGAATGCTCAGTCCAACCAGCTGGAGCAGGCCTTTAAGCGCAGCGGAGTGCCCTACCGGATCATTGGGGGCACCCGCTTCTTCGACCGAGCAGAGGTGAAGGACATGCTGGCTTACTTGGCTGTACTCAACAACCGCTCAGACGACCTGCGCCTCACCCGGATCATCAACAACCCGCCCCGGGGCATCGGCCCCAAAACAGTGGAGACCGCTCAGGCCATTGCCCTGCGGGAGAATACCTCCCTGTACGCCGTCCTGGAACATGCCCGGACATATCCGGAGCTGGAGCGGTCAACTGGCAAGCTGGCGGCATTTACCAATCTGATGAAGGAGCTGGATGGGCTGCTGGAGGAGCTGCCCCTGGACCGATTTTATGAGGAACTGATTATTCACACCGGCTATGGCACTATGCTGGAGACCAAAAACACCGTGGAGGACCGGACCCGGCTGGAGAACGTGCGGGAGCTGCTGACCTCTATCCGAGGCTACCTGGAGAACGCGGAGGAGCCCTCTCTGGCGGGATTCTTGGACGAGATTGCCCTGTACACCGATCTGGACAGCCACGACCCCAACCAGGACTGCGCAGTGATGATGACCATGCACTCCGCTAAGGGCCTGGAGTTCCCGGTGGTCTTTGTAGTGGGGGCAGAGGAGGGAATTTTCCCCGGTATCCGGGCCATTGGAGAGGCGGAGGAGATGGAAGAAGAGCGGCGGCTGTGCTATGTGGCCATGACCCGGGCAAAGAAGAAGCTGTTCCTCACCTGTGCCCACCAGAGGATGCTCTTTGGCCGCACCAGCGCCAACCGCCCCTCCCGCTTTTTGGATGAGATCCCTCCAGAGCATCTGGAGCGGTCCGGCCGGGACTTTTTGGACGACTCCCCCGGTTGGGGGGCGAGCCAGGGCCAGTTTTCCTTGGGCGGCTATCGTTCTCAGAGAGGCTACCGCACGGAGGGCAGAGGCGGCTGGAACCCCTTCGACCAGCGCCCGGATGAGGGCCGCGGCCAGCGGAGAGACCAAGGCGGTTTTCTCAGATCCATGTCCGACGGTACAGACGGCAATGGGAAGCCGGCTTTCAGGGGGAGCGGAAAGTCGGCGGGTGCCGATCTCTCCGCCTTTCACAGAGGGGATATGGTACAGCATAAGGCCTTCGGACGGGGGATGATCCTCTCCATTCAGAAGATGGGGGGCGACGCCCTGGTGGAGATTGCCTTCGATAATGTGGGCACTAAGCGCCTTATGCTGAAATCGGCGGCAGCCCACATGACCAAGGTGCAGTGAGCGCGGCGGAGGATAGAAAACAGGCCCCCATGGGTGCGGAAATCGCACCCATGGGGGCTTTTGGTAGGTTCTGTTTTTGATCTGTCCCGACGCTGCAGGGTAGGTCAAGGGAAAAGAAAACCGGAGGGTACAAGCTGCGGGGGCGAAAATTGAAAGAAGCTCGCCAGTAAGAGAGAATTTATTTCTTTACCAAGACGGGGTTGACGCCCACCTTCTTGCCGGCCTCATAGAGATAGAAACCGGCGCCCGACTTGCGGCCCAGGTAGCCGGCGGCCACCATCTTCCGCAGGAGATGGGCGGGGCGGTACTTGGTGTCGCCCAGGTCAATGTAGAAGGTCTCCATCACTTCCAGCAGGATGTCCAGGCCGATCATGTCCGCCAGAGCCAGGGGGCCCATGGGGTGGTTACAGCCCCGCATCATGCCCTCGTCTACATCCTCCACGGTGCCGATGTCCTCATCCAGGACCTGTACCGCCTCGTTGAGCATGGGCAGGAGCATACGGTTGACGATGAAGCCGGGCTTATCCTTGGCCAGGATGGTGCGCTTGCCCATATGCTGGCCGATTGCAGTGACGATGTCAATGGTCTCCTGAGAAGTGCGCAGGCCGTAGACGATCTCCACCAAGCCCATCACGGGAACGGGGGAGAAGAAGTGCATTCCCACTACCTTCTCCGGGCGGGCGGTGGCGGCGGCCAGGCTGGTCATGGAGATGGAGGAGGTGTTGGAGGCGAAGATGGTGCGGCTGTCGCAGATCTTGTCCAGCTGCTGGAAGATAGCGCGCTTGGCGTCCAGATTTTCATAGATAGCCTCAATGACTAGATCCACGTTGGAGGCGGTGTGTACGCTGGGGGTGATGGTCAGGCGGCTCATGCAGTCCTGCTTCTCCTCCACGGTGAGTTTTCCCTTTTCCACCAGGCGGTCCAGACGGGCGCTGATACCGGCCTGCCCCCGCTCAAGGGCGGCCTTGCTCTGGTCGTTCAGGATGACCTCATAGCCGTACTGAAGGGCGGTCTGGGCGATGCCGCTGCCCATGAGACCGGAGCCAACCACAAAGATTTTACGGATTTCCATTTTGATCTCCTTCTTTTTCCATTAAACTGATAAACTGATTCCCTTTCGGACGGTTGTCCAGGGGCCGATCTCGGCGGAAATCGGCTGCCTTCATCTTAACATAGGGATAAGGGTTTGTCCAGCTAAAATCCGGCTGATCGGTGGATTTTACAGAGGAGTCAGGAAAAAACCTGTGGTTCCCTTGCCTTTTCTGCTGTCCTTTAGTATAATCATAGCGATGATTCCCGATCTGGTGCGGGATCAAAAAATGGGAGAGAGGAGCAACGACAGATGAGGAAAATTTTGCTCGCTGGCATCCTGGGGACTCTGGCTGTGGCCCTGGCTGGCTGCAGTATAATTCCCGGTATGGGGGACGGGGGCACCAATGAGGCCCATGTGGGGGACACAGTCTCCACCTCCTGGTTTGACTACACCATAATCAGTGCGGAACCGGCAGAGTCCTATGAGGGATATACAGCCGCCGAGGGAAACAAGCTGGTGGTGGTGGATCTGACCATGAAGAATACCTTCAATGAGTCGGTTCCGATGTACGATACAGATTTTCAGCTCTACTGGGGGGAGTACAGCGACGACGAGATGGCCTTTCCCCTGGAGCCCTATTGTGAGGCGCAGCTTCCGATGGAGTACTATCTGTCCATTGAGGAGGTCCGGGAAGGTATTCTGGTGTATGAGGTGCCCTCCGACGTGCGGGACTTCACCTTCGCCTTCTTAGAGATCTTTGACAACGGCACTGACGAGGGGGAGGAAGGGGACCTGTTTGTGACTTACTTCACTGCGGCTTGAGGAAGTGAAGAGCGGTTTGTGCTGACCCTATGACAGGGTGTATGTTCAGAGCACCTGTGAAAGGCCGGCTCCCCTGGATGGAGAGCCGGCCGCTTTTTGTCGCGAACTGTTGGGGCAGTCCTATTCCCACCCGTCGCGGAGGGAGAGCCCCCTTGCATTTCCCCCGGGAGAAGAGTATGATAGAGACACCCATCTCAGAGAGGAAGAGAACCGCCATGCCGCTGCACGTCTTTGATACCCACGCCCACTACGACTCCGGAGCCTTCAACGCCGACCGGCTGGAGCTTCTGGCCTCCATGCCAGAGCGGGGGGTGGAGCTGATTTTGAATCCCGGCTGCGAGCTGGAGTCCTCCCGCACCGCCGTGGAGCTGGCCGGACAGTTCCCCTTTGTCTACGCCGCCGTGGGGGTTCACCCCTCCGACTGCGGGGATTGGGAGGCCGGCTGGCTGGACGAGCTGCGGAACCTGGCCGCCCACCCCAAGGTCAAGGCCATCGGGGAGATCGGCCTGGACTACTACTGGAAGGAGAATCCCCCCAGAGAATTTCAGCAGCAGGTGTTCCACCGGCAGCTGGACCTGGCGGAGGAGCTGGACCTGCCCGCTATCGTCCACGACCGGGAGGCCCACCACGACTGCCTGGAGGTGGTCCGCGCCCACCCCAACGCCCGGGGGGTGTACCACTGCTACTCCGGCAGCCTGGAGGACGCCAAAGTGCTGGTGAAGCTGGGCTGGATGCTGTCTTTTACCGGGACCATCACCTATAAAAACGCCCGAAAGGCCCTGGAGGTCATCGACTGGCTGCCCATGGACCGGATTATGATCGAGACCGACTCCCCCTACCTCACTCCAGAGCCCTTCCGAGGCAGGCGCAACGACTCCGGCTATGTCTATCTGGTGGCCGAGACCATCGCCCAGGTCAAGAATATGGACCCGGAGGAGGTGGCCCGGGTCACCCTGGAGAACGGAAAGCGGTTTTTCAACATTAAGGAGGCATAATCACCATGACGATTACCTACGAATATGAGGGCGCGCTGTATGTGAACCTCACCAACCGGTGCAACTGCAACTGTGAGTTCTGCCTGCGCCACGGGAAGAAGGAGGGCTCCATCTACACTGAGGACTCCCTGTGGCTGGAGCGGGAGCCCACTCGCCAGGAGGCCCTGGACAGCTTTCTGGGCCGGGACGTGTGCTCCTATCGGGAGATCGTATTTTGCGGCTATGGAGAGCCCACCTACCGGGTGGACGACATTATCTGGCTGGTGGACGAGCTAAAAGCCCGCTTCGGTGATAAGCTGCCCCCCGTCCGCATCAACACCAACGGCCACGCCAACCTGATTCACGGCCGGGACGTGCTTCCCAGCTTGAAGGGGCGCATCGACACCCTGTCTATCTCCCTGAACGCCAACACTGCCGCCGAATATGTGGCCCTGTGCCATCCCATCCAGGGGGAGGCCGCCTACCAGGCCATGCTGGACTTCGCCAAGGAGGCCAAGGACTATGTCCCCCATGTGGTGTTCACGGTGGTGGACAAGGGCACCGCCCCGGAGGAGATCGCGGAGAGCCGCCGCATCGCTGAGAGTCTGGGGGTTAAGCTCCGGGTGCGCAGCTACATCGACTCCTGAACCTGGAAGCCGGCATTTTTAAAGCGGGCAGCCCGAAGGCTGCCCGCTTTGTTATGGCCGGGATTCCGGCTTCCCTTCCTTCGCCTTCTCAAAGGCCGCCGCCACCGCCCGGGAGCGGGTGGGGCGGTTCTGCTGCTGAAGAAGGGCGGCGATCTGTCCGGCGGCCTGCTCCACCTCGGCGTGGAAGGTGGTGGCGGACAGGCGCAAGGCCCCGTGGCCCAGAATAATCATCTGCTCGGCGTAGTCGGAGGTGGCCACCCGCACCCGGTACTTTTTCCGGCTCAGTTCATAGCTGGCCTTCTCGATGTAGGCGTCGGCCGTCTCCGCCTCCTTGGTGTAGACCACATAGATGTTGTGGTACTTGGATACCTCTCCGGTTCCACGGGGGACCTTATAGGCGTCAAAGACCAGGATAACCTGGCATTTTTTGTATCCCTGGTAGTTGCTCATCAGGTCCATGAGCCGCTGCCGGGCGGCGTCCAGGTTGTCCCGGGCAATGGCTTTTAGCTCATCCCAGGCGAAGATGATGTTGTACCCGTCTACCAGCAGGTACTCCGGTCCCAGGTCCTCCGGGGTCTTGATGATCTGGGTTTCTGGTAGCTCGTCCCGGCGGCGGGGCCTGCGCTGGGGCTGGAAGTCCCGGCGCTGGACGGGGCCGTAGGTGCGCTCGAAGATGGCCATGAGCTCGTCGTCCCCCGCCTGGGTGGCGGACGAGGGCCGCCGGTGGAGGGGCGAGGCATCTGTCTCCGGCCGGTCCGCGGCCATATGGAAGCAGCTGTCCACGTGCATGAGCCGGGGCACCTGATCCCAGGGGACGACATACCCCGCCCCGTGGTCGCAGAACACCGAGTCCGGGGTATTTTCTACGTCCCGCTCCCACTGGTAGCCAATTTGCTCCACAATCTCCGCCGGATTGGGGCAGGGCCGATAGCCGGCGGGGGTGAGGGTGAGCCGCCCCAGCCCCCGGGTATAGGCGGCCACCTGGGCGGCGTAGGTTTGGAGGCCGGATACGGGGGCGGAGCCGGCGAGCAGGGTGTACTCCCCCTCTGGCTCCGGGGGCTGTAGTTCCCCTCCCATGCGCTGGACATCGGCCATAGCCCGGCCCACCTGATCTGGGGGGAGCAGGAGCCGCAGATCGTACCAGGGCTCCAAGAGAATGTTCTCCGCCTGCATAAGCCCCTGGCGCACCGCCCGATAGGTGGCCTGGCGGAAGTCGCCCCCCTCGGTGTGCTTCACGTGGGCCCGACCGGTGAGCAGGGTGATGTTCATATCGGTGCTGGGGGAGCCGGTGAGGACACCTCGGTGCTCCTTCTCCATCAGGTGGGTGAGGATCAGCCGCTGCCAGTTTCGGTCCAGCACGTCCTCCGGGCAGGCGGTGGCGAAGTGGAGGCCAGAACCCAGGGGGGCGGGCTCCAGGAGCAGGTGGACCTCGGCGTAGTGGCGCAGGGGCTCGAAGTGGCCCACCCCCTCCACCGGGGCGGCGATGGTCTCTTTATAGAGAATACTCCCGGTGCTGAAGGACACCTCCAGGCCGAACCGGTCCCGGATGAGCCGGGTGAGCACCTCCAGCTGTACCGGGCCCATGAGCTGCAGGCGGATTTCACGGGTCTGCTCACTCCAGACGATGTGGAGCTGGGGGTCCTCCTCCTCCAGCTGACCGAGCTGTTTCAGGGCGGTGTGGACGTTGGCCCCCTCCGGCAGAATCACCTGGTAGGACAGCACCGGCTCCAGCAGGGGAATGGAGGACTCCGGCTCAAAGCCCAGACCCTGGCCGGCGTAGGTGCGGCTCAGGCCCGTCACCGCGCATATGGTCCCGGCCGAGACCTGGTCCACGGCCTGGAACTGGGTGCCGGAGTAGATGCGCAGCTGATCGGCCTTCTCCTCCCACACCTGGTCCGCTGGGAGGGAGTCGCCCGGCCGCCGGTTGGTGAGAAGGGCCTTCACTTTCAAGCTGCCCCCAGTGACTTTCAGATAGGTGAGGCGGGTTCCCTGGGGGTCCCGGCCGATTTTAAACACCTTGGCCCCGAATTCCTGCGGGTAGCGCGGGGGAGCGGTCCAGCGCGCCAGCCCGGCCAAAAATTCCCGCACCCCCTCCAGCTTGAGGGCGGAGCCAAACCAACAGGGGAAGAGCTTCCGGTGGCGGATGAGGGAGATGAGATCGGCGTCGTCCAGCGCCCCCGCCTCCAGATACTTCTCCAAAATCCCCTCGTCGCAGACGGCGGCATCCTCCCGCCACTCCTCCCCCGGAGCGGTGAAGTCCACGCAGCCGGCGCTGAGCCGCTGGCGCAGCTGCTCCAGCAGCGCGGCGCGGTGGGTCTCGGCCAGATCCATTTTGTTGACGAACAAAAAGACCGGGATGTGATATCGGGACAGCAGCCGCCACAGGGTGAGGGTGTGACCCTGTACCCCGTCAGCGCCGCTGATGACTAAAATGGCGTAGTCCAGCACCTGGAGGGCGCGCTCCATCTCACTAGAGAAGTCCACATGGCCCGGCGTGTCCAGCAGAGTGACAGTCATACCCTCCAGGGGGAGGACCGCCTGCTTGGAGAAGATGGTGATCCCCCGCTCCCGCTCCTGCTGGTCCGTGTCCAGAAAGGCGTCTTTGTGGTCCACTCGCCCCAGGCGGCGCAGCTGGCCGCTCTCGTATAAGAGCCCCTCGGACAAGGTGGTCTTGCCTGCGTCTACATGGGCCAGAATACCCACCGTCAGTTGTCTGTTTTTCATACGCAACATCCCAGAACCATAAAATCAGGCCGCTCCAATGGGCGGCCACTTCCATTTCAATTTATTATATCATGGCCTGGTTGGAGAATCAATTCAAGGATTTCTCTCTGATGGGGAGAATTAGCTGGTTGCAGGATTTCGACATTTGCACTATAATATGTCAGCATTTGAGGACGGAAGAAAATGAAAATCCAGAGGATATGCTGTTCTCTACAGAAATTTTTGCAAAGAAAACGGTCAAAATCACAAAATATTTTTCTGGAAAACAGAGCTTTACAGCTTTTAAATGTAAAGCGGATATTCCTTGACGCAATTCTAACGGAAAAGATATGTAAAATGATATCCGGACATATAGAAAATTGGAACTGAGCAAAAAGGCTATGGATATGGCTCAATTTGGTCAGCCGCTGCTGCCAACAGCGGCGCCAGGAAAGAACTTGAGGGAATATGAGTAAAGTAAGTAAAGAGAGAATCATTCTGCATGTAGGGATTGATGTGGGGTCCACTACCACCAAAATTGCCGCCCTGGATACGAGAAGCCGGCGGGTCATTTACTCCGACTACCAGCGGCACCACGCCGACCAGGTGAAGAGCGTCTCCGACGCCCTCTGGAAGCTGTACGGCCGGTTCCCGGACGCCCAGTTCCACCTGGCCCTCACCGGGTCGGGGGCCAAGCGGC
>CALXGD010000007.1 GCA_944387745.1 uncultured Oscillospiraceae bacterium | reverse complement strand
CCCTTGTCGTCGGAGACGAAGGACACCAGGTGGCGCACCAGGGTCTTGGGGATGCCGGCGTTCACCGCGTACATGGACATGTGGTCGCCGTTGTAGGTGGCCCAGCCCAGGGCCAGCTCGGACAGGTCGCCGGTGCCGATGACCATACCGCCCGTCTGGTTGGCGATGTCCATAAGCACCTGGGTGCGCTCCCGGGCCTGGCCGTTCTCAAAGGTGACGGAGTGGTCCTCCATAGACTGGCCGATGTCCTTGAAGTGGACCTTCACCGCCTCGCCGATGTCGATGCGCTTCAAGGTGGCCCCCAGGCGCTCAGCCAGCTCCATGGCGTTGTCCCGGGTGCGGTCGGTGGTGCCGAAGCAGGGCATGGTGACGGCGATGATGTCGCGGGCCGGCCGGCCCAGCAGCTGCATGGCCACGGCGGTGATGAGAATGGCCAGGGTGGAGTCCAGCCCCCCAGACAGGCCCACTACGGCGGTTTTCGCCCGGGTGTGCTCCAGCCGCTTTTTCAGCCCTAAGGCGGCAATCTTCAAGATCTCGTTGCACCGCTCCGCCCGGTCCCCGGCGTCCTCAGGGACGAAGGGGCTGGGGGAGATATACCGGGTGAGCTTGGTGTTCCCCAGCCCCAGATCAAAGAAATTGGGATAGATCGGCCAGCTGCGGGCCGGATAGGTAGACATGCGCCGGCGCTCATAACCCAGGCGCTGCACATCAATCTCACTGATGGTAAGGCCGGTGTGGAAACGCCGCTCAGCCAGGAGTGTTCCGTTTTCTGCAATCAGATTGTGACCGCCGAACACCAGGTCTGTGGAGGACTCCCCCTCTCCCGCGTCGGCGTACACATAGCCGCACACCAGCCGTGCGGACTGGCTCGCCACCAGCTGCCGGCGGTAGTTCTCCTTGCCCACCACCTCATCGCTGGCAGACGGATTCAAGATCAGCGTAGCCCCTTCGGCGCACAGCCGGGCAGAGGGAGACTCCGGCACCCACAGATCCTCACAGATCTCCACTCCGATGGTCAGCTCTGGCATCGAGGTACACTGGAACACCTTCCCCGGAGCCACTTCCACCTGCTCCTGTCCGGCAAAAGGAATAAAAAATGCATCCTCATCGATCTCTTGGGCAGAGGTGAACCACCGGCCCTCATAAAACTCCCCGTAATTGGGAATGTGGAGCTTCGGCACCAGCCCCAAGATCGTCCCTTGATAAATTACCGCGGCACAATTATAGAGCTTGTTGTGAAACCGAACCGGCAGGCCGATGGCCGTCACCATGTCCAGGTTACGGGTGGCCTCCAGAATGGTTTTCAGGCCCTCCTCCGCCCCCCGCAGCAGGGTGTCCTGGAGGAAGAGGTCCCCACAGGTGTAGCCGGTGAGACACAGCTCCGGCAGGCACAGTACCCGCACCCCCTGCTTGTCTGCCTCCCGCATGAGGGTAAAAATCTGCTCCGCGTTATAGCGGCAGTCCGCCACCCGAATCTTCGGGGTCCCCGCCGCCACTTTTACAAATCCATCCCGCATATTGGAACCTCCTTCGCGGTCTATCTTTTTCGCCCAATATCATACCCCAATTTGGGGGCAAAAGCAATCCCCCAGACACCGTCTCTCAAGGCTTTCGCATGGTCAGGCCGATGCGGCCTCGCTTCTCGTCCACCTCGGTCACCCACACGGTGATTACATCCCCCACGGCCAGCGCCTCTGAGGGGTGTTTCACCCGCCGGGGGAGCTTGCTGATATGGACCAGGCCATCCTGGTGGACCCCGATGTCCACAAAGGCCCCAAAGTCCACCACGTTGCGCACCGTGCCCTGGAGCTCCATGCCGGGCTTCAGATCCTTCAGCTCCATCACGTCTGTGCGAAGGATAGGGGGCGGCAGCTCGTCCCGGGGATCCCGGCCGGGCTTCAGCAGCTCTTTGATAATATCCGTCAGAGTGGGGCTCCCCACCCCGCACTGCTCCACCAGCCGGTCCAGGCCAAGCCGTTCCGCCTTCTCCTGCAGGCCGGCGATCCGCCCGGCGGCCACATCCTCCTGGGTGAAGCCACACACCTCCAACAGCTTTTTCGCCGCCTCATAGCTCTCCGGGTGGACGCCGGTGCGGTCCAGCACGTCGGCGCTCTCCGGCACTCGGAGAAACCCGGCGCACTGCTGAAAGGCCTTAGGGCCCAGCTTGGGCACCTTCAAAATCTGCTTCCGGGCGGTGAAGGCCCCGTGCGCCTCCCGATAGAGGACCAGATTTTTCGCCGTGGCGGCGTTCAGGCCCGACACCCGTTTCAGCAGGGATGGGGAGGCGGTGTTCACGTCCACCCCCACGGCATTGACGCAGTCCTCCACCACCCCGTCCAGGCCCTCCCCCAGGCGGGCCTGGGGCATGTCGTGCTGGTACTGCCCCACCCCGATGGCCTTGGGGTCGATCTTGACCAGCTCGGCCAGAGGGTCCTGGAGCCGCCGGGCGATGGACACGGCGCTTCTCAAATTCACGTCATATTGGGGAAACTCCTCGGCGGCCAACTTGCTGGCGGAGTAGACGGAGGCCCCCGCCTCGCTGACGATCATGTAGCAGAGGCCGCCTCCCAAGCGGCGGATCAGCTCTACCGCCGTCTGCTCCGTCTCCCGGCTGGCAGTACCGTTGCCGATGGCGATGTGCTCTACCCCATGTCTCTTCACCAGCCTGGAGAGGGTATTCAGGGCCTCCTCCCGTTGCCGGGGTCCGTGGGTGGGGTAGACCACCGCCGTATCCAGCACCTTACCCGTGCCGTCCACCACCGCCACCTTACAGCCCATGCGGTAGCCCGGATCCAGGCCCATGGTCACCTTTCCCTTCACTGGGGGCTGCATCAGCAGAGGCTTCAAGTTCAGGGCGAAGGTGCGGATGGCCCCCTCGTCCGCCTGCTCCGTGAGGGTGTTCCGGATCTCCCGCTCCAGGGAGGGCTCCAGCAGCCGGTCGTAGGCGTCGTCCGCCGCCGCCCGCATCACGTCCACGCAGGCCCGGCCGGGCACCGCCGCCCGGCGCACCGCCACATGGGCGCTCTCCGGGTCCAGCTCCACAGAGACCTTCAAAAATTCTTCCCGCTCCCCCCGGTTGACGGCCAGTATTTGATAGCCCTGTACCTTGGACACCGGGCATTTAAAATCGCAGTACAGGCGATAGACGCTGTCCTCCGCCCCCTCTCTGGCCCCCTTAGACACCAGCACACCCCGGCGCAAGAACATCTGCCGCAGTTCCTTCCGCAGCTCCGCGTCGTCGGAGATCTCCTCCGCCAGAATATCCTGCGCCCCCTGGAGAGCGTCCTGGACCGTCTCTACCCCCTTGTCCGGGTCCAGATAGTTCTGGGCCAGGGACTCCGGGTCGGACACAGGGGAACCACTCACGGCAGACAGAAGCCGGGCCAGGGGCTCCAGCCCCTGCTCCCGGGCAATGGAGGCCCGGGTGCGCCGCTTGGGCCGGTAGGGCCGGTACAGGTCCTCCACCTCCGCCAGGGTTTGGGCAGCGGCGAGGGCCGCCGCCAGTTCCTCCGTCAGCTTGTCCTGCCCGGCGACGGCGGTTCGCACCTCCTCCTTCCGGGCCTCCAAATTCCGCAGATACTGCAGCCGGTCCGCCAGCTCCCGCAAGAGCTGGTCGTCCATGGAGCCGTGGAGCTCCTTGCGGTAGCGGGCGATGAAGGGGATGGTATTCCCCTCGTCGATGAGACGGACTACGTTGGCCACCTGTTCCTCTGGCCGGTCCAATTCCTGGGCCAGACGCTGTATCATCAAATCCATAGGACAAACTCCTTCCTCTGTCAGTCTCTCTAGTGTACCGGAAACCGGCACAAATGTCTAGGGCAGCCTGAACGCCCGGCTCGCCCTGACTCTTTGACAGAAAAATCTGTGGAAAATTCGGTTGAAAATGTGGAAAGTTCTCTTCTCATTTGGCTTTTTGGAAGAAATAAATCAACGCCCATATTTTCGCCCGTGATTTTGACTACTTTGAGTATCCGCCCTTGGCGGGCCCACCCCCTGGCAAGCGGTAAATGCGCAAAGCAACACAGCTTATCATCTTCTCTGCAAGGAGTCCCATTCTTCGCAGGCGAGGACATAAAATAAAATTCCGTCATTTCCAAAGACTTGTGATTGGAGGATAACACTTCTCATAAAAATTTCGTCTACAATTCCACAAAAATTGAGACAAAATTTTGTGCATCCCAATTTGAAAAAATGCCGCTGATGAAACAGGCAAATTTTCGACTGCCGCTCTCTGAGCCAGAACAGGATTCGTGGAACATTTGTTTGACTTTTTCTGAAAAATATGATATGGTAAATTCAGATAAATAGACAGGGCCGGTCCCGCGGTCCCCTGTCCCAGGAGGGAGCACAACATGGGTAGCCTGACCCCCAAGCAGCAGCGGATTTACGACTTTATTCAGGATTTCTCCTCCCAGCACGGGTACGCCCCTTCCGTGCGGGAGATTGGGGCGGCAGTGGGGCTGAAGTCCCCCTCTACCGTCCACTTCCACCTGAAGGGCCTGGAGGAGGCCGGTATGATCACCAAAGCAGAGGGAAAAACCCGCTCCATCTCCCTCACCGGTGCTTCCGGCCGGCCGGCGGAGGAGGCTGTCCCCCGGGAGGACCAGGTGCCCATTCTGGGCAATGTGGCCGCCGGCTCCCCCATCTTGGCGGAGGAGTGCATTGAGGACTACCTCACCTTCGACACCCAAGGGGAATCCGGGGAGTACTTTGCCCTGCGGGTGCGTGGGGAATCTATGCTGGGGGCCGGCATCCTTCCCGGCGACCTGGTGGTGGTTCATCGGCAGCCGGAGGCCCACAGCGGCGAGATCGTGGTGGCCCTCTTCGAGGACGAGGCTACCGTCAAAACCCTCCGGCGGCGGGAGGGTAAGACCTGGCTCATGCCCGCCAACGACGACTATGACCCCATCGACGGCACTCACGCCCAGATCGTGGGAAAAGTGGTGGCCGTAGTGCGGCGGTACTAACTTTCCGGCTCTCACCGGCCCGGCTCTCGCCGGGCCGGATTTTTTTACTCCAGAGAAAATAGAGTCTATCCTCTCAGGTTTTCGTTGTCATTTGCCGGGAGAGCCGCTATAATAAAGATAGACAGCCGGATGCCTCTCCAGCCTCCGGCCCTCTGCAATCATTCCTGGCAGGAGGTATCACCATGAGCAACCACTATGTGATTTCCATCAGCCGTGAATTTGGCAGCGGCGGGCGAATGATCGGCAAGCAGCTGGCCGCTAAGCTTGGGATTCCGTGCTATGACCGGACCCTAATTCAAAAAACCGCGGAAAAAAGCGGCCTCTCCCCAGAATTCATCGCCCGGGCGGAGGAACGGGCCAAGAGCCGGATCCACCTCCCGCTCTCCACCTTGGGGGCCGGGGTAGCCGCCTACACCCAGCAGGGCATCCCTGTGAGCCTACAGGCCTTCTTCGCCCAGTCAGAGGTCATTCGGGAGCTGGCAGACGAGGGCCCCTGTGTCATCGTGGGCCGGTGCAGCGACTATGTGCTGGGGGAGCGGCCTGAGTGCTTGAAGGTATTTATCCACGCCCCCATAGAGGACCGGGTGTCCCGCTGCGCAGAGGACTACCACGTCTCCGCCCCAAACCTCACTGAGCGGGTAAAGGAGATCGACCGGGGCCGGGTCAACTACTATAACTACTACACTGGCTTCGACTGGGGCGAAATGCGGCGGTACGACCTGACCATCAACTCCAGTATCACCGGCATTGAGGGAGCGGTGGAGCTGATCGCCGCTCTGGTCCGCCTGTCCGAGGGCGGTAGAAACGCCCGCCGATGACTGCGGCCCCTCTGATCCAGATCTCCGGCGTCGCTGGCCGCATGGACCGGTACGCCCAAGCGGTCCTCCGGGCTGGCGGGAATCCCCTCCCTGCCTACGCCCCGGCCGTCGACTCCCGCTGTGCGGGCCTGGTCCTGTGTGGCGGAGGCGACCTGGACCCCACCCTCTTCGGCCAGGAGGACAGGGGCTCCCTCCCCCCGGATCCCCTCCGGGACCGGGCTGAGCTGGCTCTGGTCCACAGCTATCTGGAGCGCGGCCTGCCCATTCTGGCCATCTGCCGAGGGATGCAGGTGCTCAACGTGGCCCTGGGGGGCGATCTTCTCCAGGATTTGGGAGAGGCGCGCCGCCCCCTCCACCGGGGGGAGCGGGACGTGACCCACCCCATCCGCACTGCGCCAGGCAGCCTGCTGGAGCGCCTGCTGGGGCCGGCGTCTGTGGTCAACAGCGCCCACCACCAGGCAGTGGACCGCCTGGGGCGGGAGCTCCGCCCCACTGCCTGGGCCCCGGACGGCACTGCAGAGGGGCTAGAGCATCTGCGCCTGCCTGCGGTGGGGGTGCAGTTTCATCCGGAGCGTCTGCGTGGAGAGGGTGGAGAGCCCCTGGGGGACTGCCTATTCCGCTGGCTGACGATCCAGTGCACCGGCTAGATGAGAGGGGCACTGCACCCTGATCCGCCGCTTTAAGAGCTCGGGCCGCCCTCTGCCGGACGTCCGGGACGTTCCAACAGAGATAAGAGAGGAAAAGCTATGAATTGTCCCAAGGCGGTGAGCTGGGCCCTGGCGGCGTCGCTGACTCTAGGCCCTCTTTTGGGGCTGCCCGCCCGTGCCGCCAGTCCGTCCCCGCGGGGGAGCTCCATCCTTCCCAAAGCCGCCCCGGAGCAGCTGGCCCTGACCCGACTGACTGCCTGCGGTCTGGGCGTCTCTGCCGCTTCGGAGGTGCTGGAGGAGCTGGAGACGGAGCGGCAGCTTGAACTGCTCCAGGCTCTGGGCGGACCCGCCTGGCTGGACTATCTCTCTTTTGCGTTTTCCTGGCCAGAGCGCCTGGACCGCTATGAGGCCTATCACCTTCAAAATCCGGACCTGTCTCCAGAGGAGGCGGTGGTACAGGTGAACATCGGTCTGGACACCTCCCCTTACACAGAGCCGGAGACGGTGGAAAAGCCCTGGACCCTCACCGCCCTGGTGAACCAGTACCACGCCCTGCCCCAGGACTATGTCCCCCGGCTGGTCGCTCTGGATGCGGTCTACACCAACCAGCAGGACTCCCTGCGGCCGGAGGCCTACCGCGCCTTTGTCCGCATGGTGGATGCCGCTGCGGAGGACGGAATCCGCCTCTACAATGTCTCCGCCTACCGCTCCTACACCACACAAAAGTGGGTCTATCAGCGGTATGTGAATCAGGATGGGAGCCATCGGGCGGACACCTACTCCGCCCGGCCCGGCTGTTCGGAGCACCAGACCGGCCTGGCCCTGGATATCAACACCGCGAGCCTCCGGGACCACTTTGATGAGACAAATGAGTACGCCTGGCTGGTGGAGCACGCCGGAGAATTTGGTTTCATTCTCCGCTTCCCAGAGGGAAAAGAGGAGATCACTGGCTATCAGTTTGAGCCCTGGCATTACCGCTACGTGGGCACACGGACAGCCCGTCTGTGCTGGGAGATGGACTGGACTTTGGAGGAGTTTCACGCCAGGCAGTCCGCCCCCGGTCGGCGCTGAGGCGGATTGGGGCCGCTCCGGAGCGCCAAACTGGGAGGACGGGATTCTCTTTTTCCCTTGCCAGAGGGACTAATTTCAGCTACAATATCGTCGTCCGACCTGCCGGCCGACAGATTTCGTGAAATCACAAAAAAGGGGGAGAGCGCCATGGAAATCATCCTACAGGAGAGCCAGGGCGTTCTCTTTTACTGTTGTCCGGAGATCCGAGCGGCCGGTTTCCCCCATGGCTTCTCCACTCGGGTGGGCGGGGTCTCCCCAGCCCCCTGGGACAGTCTGAACCTGGGGGCCAACCTGGGGGACGCCCCCGCCCGGGTGAGCGAAAACTTTCGCCGCCTCTGCGCCGCCCTTGGGACGGATTCCCGTATGCTGGTCAAAAACCAGCAGGTCCACGGGGACCGGATCCGCGTGGTGACGGAGACGGACACCATGTCCTCCCCAGGAGAGCCTGGGACGGCGGAGGCCGACGGCCTGCTCACCCGGGAGCCGGGGGTGTGTTTGGCGGTGTTCTCCGCCGACTGTATTCCGGTGCTCCTGTGTGACCCGGTGAAGGGGGCGGCCTGCGCCGTCCACGCCGGATGGCGGGGCACCGCTCTGGGCATTGCTCGGCGGGGCGTAGAGCGGCTGACGGAGGTCTGCGGCTCCGACCCAAAAGACATTCTGGCGGCCATCGGGCCGGGTATCTCTCTGTGCTGCTTTGAGACCCACGGGGACGTCCCGGCGGGCCTACGGGCCCACATGGGTGCGGCGGCGGACCCCTATCTCCACCCCATTTCGGGGACGGAAAAATTCCATGTGGACCTGAAGGGGGCCAACCGGGCATGGCTGCTCCAAGCTGGGGTGCGGCCGGAACACATCGCCGTCTGCCAAGCCTGCACCGCCTGCGAGCCGGAGACCTTCTGGTCCCACCGGCGGATGGGCGCCCGCCGGGGGAGCATGGCAGCCCTGATTCAAATCGGCATAGCCGGGGAGGGACCATGAGACGACTTCTGACTGTCCTGCTGGCCTGCGCCCTACTGCTGGCCGGCTGTGGTCCAGAGGAGGCGGACATCCCCTCAGACGCCTCTGGCAGCAGCGCCTCCCCCCTCACTCAGGCGGACCTCCCGGTCCAATCGGCAGACGCCCCCTTCACTTTAGCCGCCTGTCCCTCCCGCAGCTTCCACCCGGTGCTGGCGGAGAACAGCGTCAATCTGTCTCTGGCCCCCCTGCTGTATGAGGGGCTGTTCACCCTGGACAGCCAATTTCAAGCCCAGCCGCTCCTGTGCCGGAGCTATCAGGTCAGCGGGGACGGCCTCACCTGGACCTTTCAGCTTCAGTCGGGAGTCACCTTCTCTGACGGCACCCCTCTCACGGGGGAGCTCGTGGCCCAGGCCCTTGAAATGGCCAGGGCCCCCGGCTCCCGGTACTCCGTCCGGCTGGCCCACGTGTCCTCTATTCAGGGGGACGAGGGCTCTGTGACCATCACCCTTCTCCAGCCCAACGGGGCCCTGCCCCAGCTGTTGGATATCCCTATCGCCCTGGGGACGAGTGACAGGCCTCTGGGCACCGGCCCATACGTGCTCACACAGGCGGACGGGGAGCTGTGCCTCACCGCCCGGCTGGACTGGAGGCTGGGGGCGGAGAATCTGCCTGCCCAGACCATCCCCCTGTCCTCCATGGCCCGCTCTGATGAGCAGATGTCCGCCTTCAACGCCGGGGAGATCTCCTTGCTGGACGTGGACCTCACCGGAGACAGCGCTCTGGGCTCCTCTGGCCGGTATCAGGTGTGGGACTACCACACCACGCAGCTGCTGTACGTGGGCTTCAACACCCAGCGGGGGCTATGTCAGGCGACACAAGTGCGCCTGGCCATTGCCCGAGCCATCGACCGGGAGTATGTGGCAGACACCATTCTGGCCCGCCACGCCCTCCCTGCCACCCTGCCCATTCACCCCGCCTCCCCCTGGCATGACCAGGAGCTGGCCGACAGCCTCTCCTACGACCCCTCTTCTCTGGAGCAGCTGGAGCTGGAGGGACGGCCTCTCACCCTGGTGGTGAATATCGAAAACACCGCCAAGAGCGCCACAGCCAACCACGTGGCCCAACAGCTGGAGGCGGCCGGCCTGGTGGTGACGGTGAAGCGGTTGCCCTGGGCGGAGTATTTGGAGACGGTGGCCTCTGGGGGCTTTGATCTGTACTTGGGGGAGGTCTATCTCACCCCGGACTTTGACCTGACCCCCCTCCTGGGGATGGGCGGGACTCTCAATTACGGCGGCTGGGCCAGCACTGTGACTGGGAGTTTGCTCACCTCTTTCCGAAGTGCCCAGGGGGACGCCAGGACTGCAGCGGCCTCTGCCCTGTGCCGCCATCTGGTCCAGCAGGTCCCCATCGCCCCCATCTGCTTCCGCAACGGCACCGTTCTCACCCAATACGGCCGGGCAGAGGGCCTCTCTCCCGTGTACGGCAATCTGTTTGCCGGACTGGAGAACTGGGAGATCTCTTGAGCAGATACGGCCTTTCCCTGGATATCGGCAGCAGCCAGTAGAGGCGGGGCCAAGACCCACCCGCCAACCAGCCACCGTTTTTGTAGGGGCAGTCCTTGCGGCCGCCCACGCATTGCGCAAATCACAACCCACCAATTCACCGGGAGAGAACACCCGGAGCCGCCCTGCGGCAAGGAGGAAACGAAATATGAGTGTATTCCGATGTTATGCAGAGAAAAAACCGGGCTATGACGTGGAGGCCCAGGGCCTGTGGAAGCAGCTGCGGGAGCAGCTGGGGCTGGAGTCCCTGGAGGGCGTGCGGATTTTAAACCGGTACGACGCCGACCGCATTTCCCCAGAGGTGTACGAGGCCGCCAAGCGGGTGGTCTTTTCCGAGCCCCAGGTGGATGACGTGTACGACGAGACCTTCCCCGCCCCGGAGGAGGCCCACAGCGTCCTGGCGGTGGAGCCCCTGCCCGGCCAGTTTGACCAGCGGGCCGACTCCTGCGCCCAGTGTATCCAGCTCCAGTCCGGGGTAGACCGCCCCCTCATCGCCGCCGCCAAGGTGTACCTGCTCCTGGGGGCACTGACGGAGGAGGAGCTGGACAAGATCCGCCGCTACCTGATCAACCCGGTGGAGAGCCGGGAGGCATCCCTGGACAAGCCCGCCACTCTGGAGCGGGAGCATGAGGAGCCCGACCATGTGGCCCTAGTAGACGGCTTTATTGCCATGGACGAGGCCGCTTTGAAGGACCTGCTGGACGCTCTGGGCCTGGCCATGGACCTGGACGACCTGAAATTTTTGCAGACCTACTTCCGGGACCAGGAGAAGCGGGACCCCACCATCACGGAGGTGCGGGTGGTGGACACCTACTGGTCCGACCACTGCCGCCACACCACCTTCTCCACCCATCTGGAGGACATTCAGATCCACGACCCGGATGTCCAGGCCGCCTATGAGGACTATCTGGCCGCCCGTGTGTCCGTGTACGGGGAGGAGAAGGCGGCCAAGCGGCCTCAGACCCTCATGGACATCGCCACCATCGGGGCCAAGTACCTGAAAAAGCGGGGCAAGCTGCCCGAGCTGGACGAGAGCGAGGAGATCAACGCCTGCTCCATCCACGTCCCCGCCCAGGTGGACGGCAAGACAGAGGACTGGCTCCTCATGTTCAAGAACGAGACCCACAACCACCCCACTGAGATCGAGCCCTTCGGCGGCGCGGCCACCTGCATCGGCGGCTGTATCCGGGATCCCCTGTCCGGCCGGGCCTTTGTCCACCAGGCCATGCGTGTGACCGGCGGCGGCGACCCCCGTGTGCCGCTGGACCAGACCACGCCGGGAAAACTGCCCCAGCGGAAGCTGGCGGTGACAGCCGCGGCGGGCTACTCCTCCTACGGCAACCAGATCGGCCTGGCCACCGGCCATGTGGCCGAGGTGTACCACGAGGGCTATATCGCCAAGCGCCTGGAGTGCGGCGCGGTGGTGGGGGCCGCCCCCGCCTCCAACGTGCGCCGGGAGTGCCCCGCCCCTGGGGACGTGGTGATCCTTTTGGGCGGCCGCACCGGCCGGGACGGCATTGGCGGAGCCACCGGCTCCTCCAAGAGCCACAACCAGAAATCCCTCACTACCATGGCCTCTGAGGTGCAGAAGGGCAACGCCCCCGAGGAGAGGAAGATCCAGCGGCTGTTCCGCAACGGCGACGTGACCCGCCTCATCAAGCGCTGCAACGACTTCGGCGCGGGCGGCGTGTCGGTGGCCATCGGCGAGTTGGCCGACGGCCTGTCCATCAACCTGGACGCGGTGCGAAAGAAATACGAGGGCCTGGACGGCACCGAGCTGGCCATCTCTGAGTCCCAGGAGCGCATGGCTGTGGTGGTGGCCCCCGAGGACGCGGACCGGTTCATGGCCGCCGCCCAGAGCGAGAACCTGGAGGCATACCCTGTGGCGGTGGTGACGGAGAGTCCCCGGATGGTGATGACCTGGAAAGGGCAGAAGATCGCCGACCTGAGCCGGGAGTTCCTGAACACCAACGGGGCGGTGAAACACGCCCAGGCAGCGGTGGCGGACACCGACCGCTCCGCCCTCAATCAGCCCGCCTTCGCCTCCCTGCGGGAGATGGCCTCCAGTTTGAAGTGCGCCAGCCGCCGGGGACTGACGGAGCGGTTTGACGGCTCTATCGGCGCGGCCAGTGTGCTCATGCCCTTCGGCGGCAAGACCCAGAGGACCCCCGCCCAGGCCATGGCCGCCCTACTCCCGGTGGAACCTGGCCAGGAGACCGATCAGGCCAGCGTCATGGCCTGGGGCTTTGACCCGGATCAGATGTCAGTGGACCCCTTCCGAGGGGCTTACCAATCTGTGGTGACCTCTCTGGCCAAGGTGGTGGCCGCCGGCGGCAGCTATCAAAAAGCCTACCTCACCTTCCAGGAGTTCTTTGAAAAATTGCGGGACGAGCCGGCCCGCTGGGGCAAGCCCTTCTCCGCCCTGCTGGGGGCGCTGAAGGCCCAGCTGGAGTTTGGCCGGGCGGCCATCGGCGGCAAGGATTCCATGTCCGGTTCTTTCCTGGACAAGGACGTGCCCCCCACCCTCATCTCCTTCGCCATCGCCCCCATCCAGGCGGAAGAGGTCCTGTCTCCCGAGTTCAAGGAGGCGGGCCATCCGGTGTACGCCTTCGGCCTCTCCTCGAACGCCGGAGATCTGAAGGAAGCCTGGGAAGCCCTCCACACGCTGCACCTCCAGGGCAAGGTGAAGGCCGCCTGGGCGGTGGAGAACGGGGCGGCGGAGGCCGTGATGAAGATGTCCTTCGGCAACGCCATCGGATTTTTGAGCGATCCCCAGGCGGGCGCCCCCTGGTGGGGACCCTATCCCGGCATGATTGTGGCTGAACTTACGGAAGAGGTGGACCTGCCCTGCGCCAACCGCATCGGCGTCACCACCGCCGACCCAACCGTCGCCATCGGCGGGGACAGCGCCTCCATTGAGGAACTGCTGGCCCTCAACGAGAACGTGCTGGAGCAGGTATACCCCAACCGGGCTGGCACCTCCGAGGCGGTGGAGGCATTTTCCTGGGACAAGCGGTCCCCGGCGGTCTGTAAACATAAGGTGGCCCGGCCCAAGGCGGTCATCCCGGTCTTCCCTGGCACCAACTGCGAGTACGACACCGCCCAGGCCTGCCTCCGGGCGGGCATCGACCCGGAGATCGTGGTGATCCGGAACCTGTCCACCGCCCTGCTGGCCCAGTCCGCCCAGGCCCTGGAGCAGGCCATCCGGAGCGCCCAGATGGTGGTCCTCCCCGGCGGCTTCTCCGGCGGCGACGAGCCTGACGGCTCCGGCAAGTTCATCGCCTCCTTCCTCCGCTCCCCCGCCCTGTCCGACGCGGTGATGGACCTGCTGAAAAACCGGGACGGCCTGATGCTGGGCATCTGCAACGGCTTCCAGGCCCTGGTGAAGCTGGGCCTGGTGCCCTTCGGAGAGATCCGGGACATGGATGAGAACTGCCCCACCCTCACCTATAACCTGATCGGTCGCCACCAGAGCCGGTATGTCACCACAAGAGTGGCCAGCGTCAACT
>CALXGD010000006.1 GCA_944387745.1 uncultured Oscillospiraceae bacterium | reverse complement strand
GGGCGATTTCCTGTCACCCCGGCGTCAAGCCCCTTGAAAAATTCCCCTGCGCTGTTATAATGGACCCAGAACAGCCGCTGAACCGACGGAGGGTTATGATATGAGAAAGATATGGTGATCATTCCAGGTCTTTAATCAATATTATATGGAAAAAACAAAGGGAGCGCTGCAGAGACTATTTCTGCAGCGCTCCCTTTCTCATTTGCGTGCTCGGAGCCGGATTTGGGACCTCATCTATAATTGCCGGGAACCATGCGGAGAGGTCCTGCGCAAGAACGAAATTTTGTGGCAGGGTCTACTCAAGCCAAAATAGGGTGTTCAGAGTGGTGGAGAGAGGAGGCCTCCTCTCCGTCCAGGTCTGCCAGCTTGATGGTACTGATCAAAGTGGGGACCATTTGCTTTTTCCGGCTGACGATTCCCGGCAGCACTGCCATGCCGTCCTTCACCTGGACCTGAAAGGCCTTTTCCACCAGCGCCTGCGCCCCTTTGCCGGCCATCAGCAGCTCAGTGGTGGAGTGGAGCACATCGGTAAACATGTAAAAAATGAAGTTCAGCCCCTGCTTCTGGAGGGCTGTCTCCAGATAGGGCGCGATGAGCGCTTCACTGGCCCGACGGTTTTTCTCGCTCATATAGCTCCCCTGGCCGATGCCGAAGCGTACCGATTTGCTGCTAAAGATTTTATAGTCTGTGTTAAATACCTCCTCCGCGGTTTTTCCGGTGACATCTCCGCCGGCCTCAAACATGGCGTCGGCATAGGTCTCCAGATCCAGGTCCAGCTGCTGCGCCAGGGCCCGGGCGGCCCCCTCGTCTGCAGGGGTGCAGGTGGGGCTGCGGAACATGAGGGTGTCTGAAAGAATGGCGGAGAGCATCAGGCCCGCAATGGGCGGTTCAATTTCCACGCCGGATTCCCGATAGAGCTGGTAAATGATGGTGCAGGTACAGCCCACCGGCACGTTCCGGAAGTAGACGGGTCCCTCTGTCTCCAGGGAGCCAATGCGGTGGTGATCGATGATCTCCAGCACCTCTGCCTGGTCGATGCCCTCCACAGCCTGGCTGCGCTCATTGTGGTCCACCAGAATGAGCTGTTTTTTGTGTAGATTCATCAAATTCCGGCGGGAAACCACCCCCACATAATAGCCGTCCTCGTCCAGAACGGGGAAATAGCGGAAGCGGACGGAGGCCATGACCTTTGTGACTGCCTCCACAGGGCTGTTCAAGTGGAAGGTGAGCAGATTCTTGTCCACCATATAGTGGCGGATGGGGGTGGCCTGGCTGATCATCTGGCCAGCCACGTAGGTGCTGTAAGAGGTGCTGATGACCAGACAGCCCCGCTCGGCGGCCAGCATACAGATGACTTTGGAGACCTTGCTGCCGGCGCACACCACAATGCAGCCCGCGTCCATCTCAATGGCCGCCAGCTGGCTGTCGCTGCGGTTGCCTACAATGACCACGTCACCCTTGGTGATGACTCGCTCCATATGCTCGGCGCTGCCGGAGCCGATAATGATGTTGCCCTCTACATACCGGTCCCGGATGTCCCCCACCAGTACCGTGCCGTTGAGGGTCTCCACCACATTTTGATAGCTGGTTTTAGACTCCGCCAAGATGGAGATATCGGGCACATCCATGTTGGCGGTGGCGATGTCCCGCACCGTGATCAGGCCGGTCAGCCGCTGGTTTTCATCTATCACGCACAGAGTGTCAATTTCTTGGTCCCGCATGGTAGTCCAGGCGCGTCGCACGGACAGTTCACCGTCCACGCCGGGACTCTGTCGGATGTCCACGTCCCGCAGCTGAGGGCTGACGTCTGTGTACAGCTCCGGCGCAGGCACGTGAAAATAGTTGAGTACAAACTCCGTCTCCCGATTGAGCAGACCTGCCCGGCAGGGCTTGCAGGGGTGGTCGGGATCCAGTTTGTTTTTCAAATGGCTGTATGCAATGGCGGAGCAGATGGAGTCGGTGTCCGGATGGCGGTGGCCGATGACCTTGATAGCGTGGGAGGAGAGTTCCTGATTTGTCATATCTGCCTCGTTTCTCTCTGGAGCGTCAGAGCCGTTGAATGATTTCCATGTTGTGGGGGCCGATAGGCCTATCTTTTACAGTATACCTGCTTTTGGGGGCAGATGCAAGAGAAACTCTTCTATCTGGACGGGATTACATGCCTGGGAGAAATCTCCCCCGGAGACAGCGGATTCTGACCGCTTTCGTTGAGACAGGCCTCTATAATGAGAGGGCGGACTCAGATGGGGGGAGAGCGGATGACGGTCATTTACATAGACACTCTTTTTTTGCTCAACGCACTGGTGGACTATCTGCTGCTGCTGTCCTCAGCAAGGCTGGCAGGGGAGCCGTTGACGCGGGGACGGTTCGCGCTGGGTGCGGCCTTGGGAGGGGGATATGCGGCGGCAATTTTTTATCCTGGATTGGGGTTTCTGGAGCGGCCGCTGTGCCGGCTGTCGGCGGCGATGCTGATGGTGCTGGCGGCCTTTTGGAGAAGCCGGAGGCTGCTGCGACAGATGATAATTTTTTTTGCCCTCTCCTGCGCCCTGGGCGGGGGTGTGCTGGCTGTGGGCCTGTTGGGAGGGCGGGGCTTAACCCTTCAAAATGGGGTGCTCTACTCCGGAATGGACTTGAAGATTGTCCTGCTGTCGGCGGCCGGATGCTATGGGGTTCTCACTCTGGCCTTTCGAGGGGTGGGGCGGCACACAGTGCCCTCGGGGGAGCTGTGCCAGGTGTGTCTGACCCTGGACGGGCGGCAGGTGAGACTCACCGCCCTGGTGGACACAGGAAACACATTAACAGATCCGGCCACCGGGAGGCCAATTTTGGTCGCGGAGGCCGAAGGCCTGGCAGAGCTGCTGCCACAGAGTCTGCGCTATGGTCTGGAGAGGGGGGAAAGTCCGATTCAGCTGATGGAGCAGCTGGAGCCCCCCTGGAGACAGCGGTTTCGCCTGGTGGCCTATCGGGCGGTGGGGGTGGAGCGAGGGCTGCTGCTGGCGCTCCGCCTGGACCGGGTACAGGTGGGGGAGGAGGAGCGGGGTCCAATGCTGGCGGCCATCTCTCCCACACCCCTGTCGGATGGCGGCAGCTACCGGGCGCTGATTGGCGCGGAATGAAAGGATGGGGAAGGATGGAAAATTTTTGGGGCAGACTGCGGGAGAGGTTTAGCGCCCTTCTAGCCTCCTTGGGTCTGGTGCAGCCGGACAAGATCATGTATGTGGGGAGTGGGACGCTGCCCACTCCCCTCTCCAGGGAGGAAGAGGCGGAGGCCATCGCCGGCCTGGTGCAGGGGGACGAGGAGGCCAGACAGAGGCTCATTGAGCACAACCTGCGTCTGGTGGTGTACATCGCCAAGAGGTTTGAGAATACGGGGATCAACCTGGAGGATCTGATCTCCATCGGCACCATCGGCCTGATCAAAGCGGTTGGCACCTATCAGCCGGCGAAAAGCATCAAACTGGCCACCTATGCCTCTCGGTGCATTGAGAATGAAATTCTGATGTACCTGCGGAAAACTGCGGGTCAAAAGACGGAGCTCTCCTTTGACGAGCCGCTGAATACCGACTGGGATGGGAACGAGCTGCTTCTCTCCGACATTTTAGGCACGGAGAGCGACCTGGTGATGCGGCCTATCGAGGCGGATGTGGACCGCCAGCTTCTCCGCCAGGCCCTGAAGCGTCTGGAGCCCAGGGCAAAGCAGATCATTACCATGCGCTTCGGTTTAGACGGGCGACAGGAGCGGACCCAGAAGGAGGTGGCGGACCAGCTGGGGATCTCTCAGTCCTACATCTCCCGCCTGGAGAAGCGGATCATCGCCAGATTAAAGAAGGAGATTTTGAAGATGATGTAAAAAGCAGCCGCCCGGCCGGGCGGCTGCTTCGCATGTGTCTGAATTACTCCTGGGGCTTGGTCTCGCTGTCCTCTTCCCCGGACTCGGGCTCCGCCTCGTCGGCGACCTGCTCCGCTGCCGTCTCAGCCTCCGCAGCCTGCACAGCTTCCTCCATGGCCTCGTCGTCGATCTCTTCGCCGGCGGCCTTGGCTTCGGCCTTCAGTTGTGCGATGCGGTCGTTGTTGGCCTGAATGGCGGCCTTGGCGGCGGTGATCTTCTCACAGGCGGCGGCATAGCCCGCCTCAGGGGTGGCCCCATACTCAGCATAGTAGAGCTTGCCAAGTTCTGTGTAGGCCCGCTTGATGCCCCCCTCCTCCGCCAGGTTAGAGGCGGATAGTTTAGCGATCTCCGCCAGGCGCTTAGATGTGGCCACGCCGGTCTCAGCCAGACGCTTGGATGTGGCGGCTACGCTCTGGGCCAGGTCGGTGGCCAGCTCAGTCAGGTTGTCAAAATTATCCGAAAATCCCATAGTAGATACCTCCTTAACTTGTACGGTTTCCCGTAGGTGGCTACATTTTACCTTATTTCTCAGGCGGACGCAAGGCCCTTTACAGGGCTTTAATCGTTTTTTTATCTGTTTGGAACGGGGGTTTCAGGGTACTCCGCTCCCCTTCGGTCACACCTTAAAGTTCACGGAGGTGTCGCCCTTTACGTCCTGGCCAAACTCATAGTCCTTGCCGGGGAGGATGGCGTTGAGAAGTATGCCGGCAATGGCGGCCACCGCCAGGCCGGACAGGCTGATGGTGGCGGTCCCCACCTGGAAGGACACGGCCCCGGAGTAGTTCACCCCGATGGCCAGCACCATGATGATGGCGGCGATGATCACGTTGCGGCTGTTGGTGAAATCCACCTGGTTTTCCACCACGTTGCGCACTCCTACGGCGGAGATCATGCCGTAGAGCACCATGGACACGCCGCCCATGGTGGCGGTTGGCATGGCAGACACCAGGGCTGCAAACTTGGGGGAGAAGGAGAACAGGATGGCCAGGCAGGCGGCAATGCGGATCACCCTGGGATCATAGACCCGGGACAGGGCCAGCACGCCGGTGTTCTCCCCATAGGTGGTATTGGCGGGGGCGCCGAAAATAGACGCCAGGGAGGTGGCCAGGCCGTCTCCCAGGAGGGTGCGGTGAAAGCCGGGGTTTTCCAGATAGTTCCGCTCGCAGGTGGAGGAAATGGCGCACATGTCCCCGATGTGCTCCACCATAGTGGCCAGAGACAGGGGCATGATGGTCACCGCCGCGGTGAGCAGCAGGCCGTGGTCCACCTCTGGGCGGCTGAACAGCCCGAACAGGGTGTCCTCAAACTGGAAGGGCAGGCCGATCCAGGGGGCATCTGCCAGGGTCTGGAGCTTGGCCGGGTCCATGACCTCCATGCCGGTGATCTGGCACAGGGCGGCCACGGCGTAGGAGCCCACCACCCCCAGGAGAATGGGGATAATCTTCACCATCCCCTTGCCCCAGATGTTGCACCCCACCACAATGGCCACGGCGATGAGGGCGATGGCCCAGTTGCTGCGGCAGTTGGTGATGGCACCGGAGGACAGGGTCAGGCCGATACAGATGATCATGGGCCCGGTGACGATGGGCGGGAAGAAGCGCATCACCTTCTTCGTCCCAAAAATCTTGAACAGGGCGGACAAAATGACGTACATCAGGCCGGCCAGCGTTACCCCGAAGCAGGCGTAGGGCAGCAGCTCTGCGTTGGGGGAGCCGTCCTCCAGCATGGGAGCGATGGCCTGATACCCGCCGATGAAGGCGAAGGAGGAGCCCAGAAAGGCGGGCACCATCCGTTTGGTCATAAAGTGGAACAGCAGGGTGCCCAGTCCGGCGAACAGCAGGGTGGCGGACACGGACAGACCGGTGAGGGCGGGGACCAGCACCGTGGCCCCAAACATTGCGAACATGTGCTGGACGCCCAGGATCAGCATCTTGGGCGCGCCTAGCTGCCGGGCATCGTAGATCCCTTGTGGTTGGTTCATACAAAACTCTCCCTTCTATTGCAGGACGCACACAAAAAAAGACAATCACGAGGTGATTGTCTAGGGAAAAGAGGAAAAGAGACTGACAGCCGACTTGCTCTGCAGGCCACAGCTCCACACCTCCTCTCTCACATATGTCTCTGTTCCGACCCTTCCCAGACCTCTGCACTGCGGAGAAAGGACGACAAAAGAAAATTTTGCCCGCAGGTACGAAACAGAGAGGTTTTATTTATTGTAGCAGACTGGATGGGAAAGCGCAAGCGGAAAATCCCATGTTCCCTTTTTAAGATTGTTTTACAGGTCCTCACAGAGTCCAGCCGTTGCAATCAACCCCCGAATCTGATATAATTATACTCTCTTTTTATACCCATTTGAAAGCGGCGCAGGGGGCTGCTGGAATAAGAGGTGTGTCATTTGTATCTGTTGAAGGCGTTGGAAATTCAGGGCTTCAAGTCCTTTCCCGACAAGACGGTCCTGACCTTTGGGGAAGACATTACCGCCATTGTAGGGCCGAACGGCTCAGGAAAATCCAATATTTCGGATGCCATCCGCTGGGTGATGGGGGAGCAGTCCACCCGCACCCTCCGGGGCGGGAAGATGGAGGACGTGATCTTCGGAGGCACCGCCAAGCGGAAACAGACGGGGTACGCCGAGGTATCCCTGGTGCTGGACAATACCTCCCATCTCTTTGATCTGGATGAGAGTGAGGTTATGATCACCCGGCGGTACTACCGCTCCGGGGAGAGCGAGTATTATATTAATCGCAGAGCTGTCCGGCTCAAAGACATCAATGAGCTATTTATGGATACCGGCCTGGGCCGGGAGGGCTACTCCATCATCGGCCAGGGCAGGATCGACGAGATCCTGTCGGTGAAATCTGCCGACCGGCGAGAGATCTTTGAGGAGGCCGCCGGCATCTCCCGTTACCGCCACCGGAAGGAGGAAGCGGAGCGGAAGCTGGAGCGCACCGACGAAAATCTGGTGCGGGTCAACGACAAGATTGCGGAGCTGGAGCTACAGGTGGAGCCCCTGCGGGAGCAGAGCGAAAAGGCAAAAAAATTTTTGAAGCTGCGGGATGAACTGAAGGGGCTAGAGATCTCCGTGTGGCTGGACACCCTGGAGCACATCCGGACGGGAAAAATGAAGATGGAAATGGACTATCGGGAGGCGGCCCGCCAGAAGGAGGAGGCGGAGCGGGCCGTGGAGGAGCGCTTTGGCCGGGCGGAGCAGATTTCCGGACAGATGCGGGAAAAGGAGGTCCAGGCGGATCAGCTCCGCTTTGCCATTCAGGGCCGGGAGGCGACAATCCGAGAGCTGGAGGCGGCGGTGGCCGTTTTGAAAAGCAGTATTCAGCACAACCAGGAAAATACGGCTCGGCTCCGGGAGGAGCTGGAGCAGCGAGAGGGGCGCCAGGACAGTCTCACCGGGCAGATTGCCGAACGTGCAGCGCGGTTAAAGGAAATTGAAGAACAGCTGGACCAGTCCCGCCGCAGGGTGGAGGGAAAGAGCAGTCAGATGCAGGAGCTGGCACAGTCGGTGGGAACTCTGGCCCGGGAGCTGGAGGCCCTGCGGGGCCAGGAGACAACCAAAAATGCTGATGCCCATCAGGCCAAAACGCTCCTGTCCGCTTTGGCCGCAGCCGCCCAGGAGGTACTGGACCGGGATGAAGCTGTGCGCCAGGAGCTGTGTACACTGGATGAGCGGCTGGAAGTGGCTCGGAGAGAGGTACAGGAGGCCGACCGAAAGCTGTCCAAGGCTCAGGAGGAGCGGGACAGGGTGAAAAATGTCATCTCCGGCTACTCCCTGCGACTGGAGGGCCGGAAAAAGAAGGCGGAACAGATGCGGGACAGGCATGTCCGTCTCCAAATGGATGAAAATGGGCTGGCTGCCCGGATTAAGCTGCTGACAGAGATGGAGCAGATGCGCGAAGGCTACTCCAAGGCGGTAAAGCTGGTGATGGGGGAGGCGGATCGGGGAAATTTAAAGCATATCCACGGTCCGGTGGCGGAGCTCCTCCATGTACCCGACCAGTACACTGTGGCCATTGAGACTGCACTGGGAGGCGCCATGCAGAATATCGTGGTGGACCGGGAAGAGGACGGCAAGGCTGTTATTCAGTACCTGAAACGGCGGGAGGGGGGACGGGCCACCATTCTGCCCCTCAGCTCCATCCGCCCCGGCGAGCTGAGGGAGGCGGGGAGTCTGCCCCGAGAACCGGGATTTGTAGGAGTAGCCGATCAGCTGGTGCAGTTTGACTCCCGCTATCGGGATGTGTTCTCCAACCTACTGGGGCGGGTGGCCATCATGGAGGATCTGGATACGGCCATTGCCGCCGCCCGGAAGTATGGCTACCGGTTCCGCATTGTCACCCTGGACGGCCAGGTGCTCAATCCGGGGGGCTCCATGACCGGCGGCTCCGCCAGCCGCAGCGCCGGCATCCTCAGCCGTGCCAACGAACTGGAGCGGCTCAATGGGCAGAGCCAGGCGCTGAGAGACCAGCTGTCTCAGACGGCCAAAGAGCTGGAAACCGCCAATCGAGAGGCGCAGGCAGCTGCCTATGAGATGGAGACAGCTCAGGGCCAGCTGCGGGAGTGGGAGGACGCCATCCTGAAGGCCCAGGGGGAGCAGACTCTGTGCAGAAGTGTGCTCTCCGACCTGGAGCGCCGGCGGGAGGACCAGAAGGCCGAGCTGGACCAGCTGCAAGCACGTTCCCAAGAGATCGAAAAGGACACTCAGGCGGCCAGAGTTCGGATTCAGGAGCTGGAGGGGGAGGCCGCCGCTCTGAAGAGCGAAGCGGAGGGCAAAGCCAAGGGTCAGAGCGACCTGCAGGAGCGCTCTCTGCGGCTGAGCCAGGAGCTCTCTGCATTGAATACCTCCGTGGCCGCACTGGAGGCGGAGCAGGAAGCTACCCGCAGCGGACTGGAGGAGCTGAAGAACCTGCGGGATGATATTGTAGGCGATCAGGAGCAGAGCCGCTCCCTGATGGAGGAGTATGAGGAGAAGAACGCCTCCTTTACCCAGGAAATTGAGGAGAAGGAGACGCGGTTGGAGGAAATCCGCAGGGAGAATCTGATCCAGAACGAGACAATTGCCCACCTGAATCAGGAGAAGCTGACCTTAGAAGGGGAGCGAGTAAAGGCCACCCGAGAGGGACAGGAGAAAAATAAGGAGCTCTTGGCTATTGGGGGAGAGGTATCCCGCCTAGAGCAGAAAAAGACGGCGGCCTCCCTGGAGGAGAAACAGCTGCTGGACAAGCTGTGGGAGAACTACGAGCTGTCCCATGAGGCGGCCAAGCTCCAGCGGGTGGAGATTGAGTCGGTCCCCAAGGCCAGCCGTCGCATCGCCGAGCTGAAAAAGAGCATCTCCGCCCTGGGCAATGTGAACGTAGGGGCCATCGAGGAGTTCCAGCGGGTGAACGAGCGGTATACCTACCTTACAGACCAGCGGGACGACGTGTCAAAGGCCAAAAAGGAGCTGGAGGAGGTTATCGCCCAAATCACGGGGGAGATGAAAACCATCTTTACCAGAGAGTTCCAGAACATCAACGAGGCCTTTGGACAGACCTTTCAAGAGCTCTTTGGGGGCGGACAGGCCCGCCTGGAGCTGGAGGACCCGGAGGACATCCTCAACTGCGGCATTGAGATCAGGGTTCAGCCCCCCGGAAAGACACTGAAGGTGCTCTCCCTCCTCTCCGGCGGGGAGAAGGCCTTTGTTGCCATCGCTCTGTATTTTGCCATTTTAAAGGTCCGTCCCACCCCCTTCGTGGTGATGGACGAAATTGAGGCCGCTCTGGACGACAACAACGTCATCCGCTTTGCCCGGTACATGCGCGCCATAGCTGACAAGACCCAGTTCATTGTCATTACCCACCGCCGGGGCACCATGGAGGAGGCCGACGTCCTCTACGGCGTCACCATGCAGGAGCAGGGAATCAGCCGGATTCTCACCATCAACCTCAACGACGTGGAGAAGGAATTGAAGATCCGATAAGATAGGCCCCTGCTCCTGCATGGGGGCCCCCGCGCAAGCCCAGCGAAGTAGGTTGCGTGGGGAGAGGACGAGCAGCGGAATGAGGGAGCTTTCGCCGTCAGGCGGAAGCGAGGGATATGGAGCTTGCGAGGACGAAGGAGCAGGGGATCTTCCGCATCCCCACCATCAACCTCAACGACGTGGAGAGGGAATTGAAGATTCGGTGAGACATCGATAGGAGTGCAGATGGAATATCCAGTACGAAAACAGATCCGCTTGAAGGGTTATGATTATAGTAAAAACGGCGCATATTTTGTGACGATTTGTACAGAAAAACGGATGCATCTTTTCCCATTTGTAGGGGCGGCCCCATGTGGCCGCCCGCATCCCGCGCGGGAAATTGCGGAAACATGGATGCAAAAAATACCGGAAAAATTCCCCCAAGTCTCACTGTGCCATTATGTGATTATGCCAAATCATGTTCATATTCTCCTTATGGTTGATGCCGGAGAAGGGACGGGCGGCCACATGGGGCCGCCCCTACAGGCAATCTTGGATTGGTATAAGACCATGACGACAAACGCGTATATCCGCAATGTTCGGGAGGGAACGCTTCCGCCGTTTCAAA
>CALXGD010000005.1 GCA_944387745.1 uncultured Oscillospiraceae bacterium | reverse complement strand
TCAAGATCTTTTTTCCAAAATCTTCTCGATTTCTCGCGGATCTCGACGCCACAGCTTCCCGGTGGGCCGCCCTGCCGGACAGCTTTGATAGAATATCACTTAGGCCAGTTTTTGTCAAGCTCTTTTTCAAAATTTTCTTTTTCGAGGATTTCTTTCTTGCGGGTTATATTGGAATATGATAGAATGTGTTGACTTTTCTCCGGCTTCTGTCCTGTACAGGCCGGATTCATTCTCTCTCTGGAGGACTTTCTATGTCTTTGGAATCGGAAATCAAGCGCCGCCGGACATTCGCCATCATCTCCCACCCGGATGCCGGCAAGACCACCTTAACGGAAAAGTTTCTGCTGTATGGGGGCGCCATCGCCCAGGCGGGCCAGGTGAAGGGCAAAAAGAACACCCGCGCCGCCACCTCCGACTGGATGGAAATTGAAAAGCAGCGGGGTATCTCCGTCACCTCCTCCGTCATGCAGTTCCAGTACGAGGGGTTCTGCATCAACATTCTGGACACCCCCGGCCACCAGGACTTTTCGGAGGACACCTACCGCACCCTCATGGCCGCCGACTCCGCCGTCATGGTCATCGACGCCGCCAAGGGTGTGGAGGCCCAGACCCGGAAACTGTTCAAGGTGTGCGCCATGCGGGACATTCCCATCTTCACCTTTATCAATAAGATGGACCGGGAGGCCCGTGACCCCTTCGAGCTGTGCGAGGAGCTGGAGCACGAGCTGGGCATCGACACCTACGCCGTCAACTGGCCCATCGGCTGCGGCAAGGAGTTCAAGGGAGTATACGACCGGCAGAACCGGAAGGTGATCCACTTCACCTCCAACACCAACGCCAAGGCCGCCACCGCCACGGAAATCGAGCCCGACGACCCCGCCCTGGCCGATTTGATCGGAACAGACAAGCGGGAGCAGCTGATCGGGGAGATTGAGCTATTGGACGGCGCCTCCTGTGACTTCGACCTGGACCGGGTGCGCCACGGCAAGCTGTCCCCGGTATTCTTCGGCTCCGCCCTCACCAACTTCGGCGTGGAGCCTTTCCTGGAAGAATTTCTCCGCATGACTACCGCCCCCCTGCCCCGACGGGCCGGAGACGAGGTGATTGACTCCTTCGACTCGGACTTCTCCGCCTTCGTCTTTAAAATTCAGGCCAACATGAACAAGGCCCACCGGGACCGCATCGCCTTCATGCGGGTGGTATCCGGCAAGTTTGAGGCGGACCGGGAGGTCTACCACGTCCAGGGGGGTAAAAAGATCCGCCTGTCCCGTCCCCAGCAGCTCATGGCCGCTGAGCGGGAGATCATCGAGGAGGCCTACGCCGGGGACATCATCGGTGTATTCGACCCCGGCATCTTCTCCATCGGGGATACCTTATGCGCGCCAGGCAAGAAGTTCAAATTCGACCCCATTCCCACCTTTGCCCCAGAGCACTTTGAGCGCATCCGCTCCGTGGATACCATGAAGCGCAAGCAATTCCTAAAAGGCGTGGAGCAGATCGCCCAGGAGGGCGCCATCCAGATCTTCAAAACCCCCTACACCGGCATGGAGGAGGTCATTGTGGGCGTGGTGGGTACTCTGCAATTCGACGTACTGGAGTACCGCCTGAGAAGCGAGTACAACGTGGAGCTCTATAAGGAGGGTCTGCCCTTTGAGTATCTGCGGTGGATTGTGAAAGAGGACGAGGACGCCCCCGCCCTGAAGGAGGAGGACCTGCTTCTCCCCAACGACGCCAAGCTGGTAGAGGACTACAAGGGGAATCAGCTGCTGCTGTTCGCCTCCCAGTGGTCCATCCAGTGGGTGCAGGAACGGAACAAGGGCCTGAAGCTGGCCGAGTTCGGCGGGGCGAAATTTTAAGCAGGGACACACATTGTGTGCCCCTACTTCGCGGCAGGCATGAGGGGAGCCATGGCCAGCGCCGCCTCCGGGCCCCTGGCCACCGCTGACCTGGTCGTCCCCTCCAACCAGGAGGACGGGGTGGCCCAAATTTTGAACCACTGATTCTCTCAATGCGACTTGTCTCCGGCTGTTGAACTTCAGCCGGAGATTTTTCTTGTCCCTCCGACTTGCAGCCCGCTCCCTCTGGGCATACTAACGGCACTCTATGGACGCAAGGAGGAGCCCAGTAATGGACGAGAACATGTTTTGCTATCAGTGCCAGGAGGCCGCCCACTGTGTCGGCTGCACCCAGGGAGGGGTCTGCGGCAAGGCGCCTGACGTGGCGGCCATGCAGGACCTGTTGGTCTATGTGACAAAGGGCCTATCCGCTGTCACCACTCGGCTCCGGGCCCAGGGGGCGGAGGTGGCCGGAGAGGTGGACCACTATATCACCTGGAATCTGTTTGACACCATCACCAACGCCAACTTTGACCGGAAATCCCTGGCGGATCGGATCACCGGCACCCTGGAGCGGAAGAATGCCCTTCTCCCCCAGGTGGACCGGCCGGAGGAGCTGCCCGCCGCCGCCCGGTGGACTGGAGAACCCGCCCAGTACGGGGAGAAGGCCAAAACCGCGGGAGTGCTGTCCACGGAGGACGAGGACATCCGCTCCCTGCGGGAGCTGATCACCTACGGCATCAAGGGGCTGTCCGCCTACACCAAGCACGCCAACGCCCTGCTCCGGGAGGACAAGGAGCTGGACGCCTTTCTCCAGCGGGCCCTGGCCGCCACCCTGGACGACCGCCTCAGCGCGGAGGAGCTCACCGGCCTGGTGCTGGAGACGGGCCAGTACGGGGTGCGGGCTATGGCCCTCCTGGACGCGGCCAACACAGGTGCCTACGGCTCGCCCCAGGTCACCCAGGTGAACCTGGGGGTGCGGAACAATCCCGGCATCCTGGTCTCCGGCCACGACCTGCGGGACCTGGAGATGCTGCTGGAGCAGACCCAGGGCACCGGAGTGGATGTGTACACCCACTCAGAGATGCTCCCCGCCCACGCCTACCCCGCATTCCGCAAGTACCCCCATCTGGTGGGCAACTACGGGGGCGCCTGGTGGCAGCAGCGGGAGGAGTTTGAGGCCTTCCAGGGTCCCATCCTTATGACCACCAATTGCATCGTTCCCCCCAAACCCAGCTATCAGGATCGGCTGTACACCACCGGGGCCACCGGCTACCCCGGCTGTCCCCACATCCCGGGAGACGTGGGAGAGTGCAAGGACTTTTCGCCCCTCATCCGCCACGCCCAGCAGTGTCCCCCGCCCCAGGAGCTAGAGCGGGGCGAACTGACCATCGGCTTCGCCCACCATCAGGTGCTCTCCCTGGCGGACCAGATCGTGGAGGCGGTGCAGTCCGGAGCCGTGAAAAAATTCGTGGTCATGGCCGGGTGCGACGGCCGGCACAAGAGCCGGGAATATTATACGGAATTTTCCAAGGCTCTGCCCAAGGACGCGATGATCCTCACCGCCGGGTGCGCCAAATACCGGTACAACAAGCTGAATTTGGGCTCCATCGGGGGCATCCCCCGGGTGCTGGACGCGGGGCAGTGCAACGACTCCTACTCCCTGGTGGTGATCGCCCTGAAGCTGCAGGAGATCCTGGGGCTGAACAGCATCAACGACCTGCCCATCGTGTACAACATCGCCTGGTACGAGCAGAAGGCGGTAATCGTCCTGCTGGCCCTTCTCTCCCTGGGGATTCAGAACATCCACCTGGGCCCCACCCTCCCCGCCTTTCTCTCCCCCGGCGTGGCCAAGGTACTGACAGAGCGATTTCACCTGGCAGGTATCAGGACCGTGGAAGAGGACCTGGAGACATTTTTCGGGTCCAGAGCCGGGTGAAGTCCGTCCGCACGGGAGGGATGACACGAAAAAAGGCAGCGGCTCCCGAGGGAGCCGCTGCCACAGAAGAGGGAACTCAGCCCTGGAACATGGGCAGGAAGTTCAGGAACAGGGTGATGATCACACCGTTGAAGAAGTCGATGAACAGAGAGCCAACCAGAGGCACCACGAAGTAGGCCTGGGGAGCCGGGCCAAAGCGCTTGGTGAGCACCTGCATGTTGGCCATGGCGTTGGGGGTGGCGCCCATGCCGAAGCCGCAGAAGGCGGCGGTCATAACGGCGGCCTCGTAGTCATGGCCCATGACGTTGAACACCACAAACCGGGCATAGAAGAACATCATAATGGTCTGGGCAATCAGCATGACGACCATAGCGACGGCCAGGTCAGCCAGCTGCCACAGGGACACGCTCATCAGGGCGATGGCCAGGAAGATGGACAGGGACACATTGCCCCAGGTGTCGATGGCCTTGGCGGGCAGGATAATCCGCTTGGCGTCGCAGAAGTTTCGGATGATGGCGGCAATGACCATGGAGCCAATATAGGTGGGGAACGTGAACTTGATGGTCATACCGTACAGATTAATCTGCACGCTGTTAAACGCGGCGGTGAGCAGGGTGCCCAGGCCGGCGGCCACAATCAGCAGGATGGCGGCATTGGTGAAGGCGTCGATGCCCAGGTCGTTGGCCTTGGCCCGCTGCTCCTCGGTCTCATCCTCGGCCATCATCATGTTGGCGGCGTCGGGGTCGGGACCCAGGCGGCGGCCCTCGATGATGCTCCGGCCGATGGGGCCGCCCATGAGGGAGCCGGCGATGAGGCCGTAGGTGGCGGCGGTGATAGCCACAACGCTTGCGCCGTCAATGCCCAGTTTCTCCATGTAGGGACCGTAGGAGCCGGCGGTGCCGTGTCCGCCGATCATGGGGATGGAGCCGGTGCACAGGCCCAGACGGAGATCCCAGTCAAACACGCCCGCCAGCGCGGCGCTGAGCACGTTCTGGAAGCACACCATGACGATGGCCAGTACCAGGAAAAACAGCACCTTCTTGCCGCCCTTCTTCAGCAGACGGAAACAGGCGGTGTAGCCCACGCTGGTGAAGAACAGGGTCATAAAGAAATTTTTGACGTTCTCGTCGAACTTAAACTCGACGATGCCAGCCAGGTACAGGCCCAAGTGGACTAGGGCGAAGATTAGTCCGCCCACCACTGGGGCAGGGATGCAGCACTTCCTCAGAAACTCAATCTTGGTGGTGAGGAAGCGACCCAGAACAAACAGGAGCATGGCAATTCCTGCAGTCTGGTACATATCCAGGGTAATTTGCGCCATAGTTCTCTCTCCTTTTTTCATATTTGTCGCCGCAGCGGCAACTTTATTTCGTTTTCATTATACCCCCGCTCTTCAAATTCCCTCAATTTCCTTCAGCGGAAAAAATTTTTCCCCGGTTTCCACAATTTCAACCCAGTCTCTTATGTGAATTTTAACAACAGAACACAATATTTTCTCTTGTTTTTTCAGTCTTTCCAGTTATTACGTCCTTTAATGTTCCAAATCACGCGTTTTCTTAACAGTCTACCCCTCGATTCTTAACACCCGCGTCGGAGCAGGGAACAAACGGCGGCCCCCGCAGGAGGCTGTCTCCCTCCCGCAGGGGCCGCTTCCAGCGCTTCGGCTGAAATCACTCATCCTCGGCCAGCACCAGCATACCGTCCAAAAAACGCTTTAAATTTGCCTTTCCCTTGGGGCCCTTTCCCTGGAGAAACGCCATCTCAGAGCGCACCTCCTGAAAGGGGAACAGACGGGAGGCGTACTGGGTAAAGATCTCGTTCCCATAGTCCTCCACCCCAAGGCTGGCCAGATGGGTGAGTCCCCGCTCCACCGCCCGGCGGGCGCGCTGCTCCATAGATTTGGGGCTGTCGCTGAGCTGGGCACACAGGGCGCCCACCCCCACCTGGCTCACCTGCTGTCCCCGCTCCAGCAGGAGCAGGCACATCTCCATAATATCCCTGGAGCCCTTCTCCCCCGCCATGCCCAGCTGGCTGAGCACCGTCTGGATCCGCCGGCGCTGCCGCTCATGCCGCTGCTCCTGGGACGCGGCCGGCTGTTTGCCGGCAAATACGCTCTGAATGGTATGTAGGCTGCGCTCATTTTCCACCTGCTGGCTCACATTCCGGATCACCTGGCGCACCTCAATTAAATTGATGGGCTTGCTGATGAAGAAGTCCACCCCGGCCAGATACGCCTTGGCCACCAGCTCCTTGCTGCTCACCTGGGCGATCATAATAAACTTGGCCCGGCAGCCCCGCTCCTTCAGCTCCCGCACCACCTGGATTCCGTCCTTCTGGGGCATCAGCAGATCCACCAGGACGAGGTCCGGAGCCAGCGCCAAAATCTGTTCCAGATCCGCCGGCTCTCCGCCGCTGTCTCCGCAGACAACGCCCAGGCCGTTGCCCTCCACAATGTCCTCCAGCACGCCGATGACCGAGGTGTCGTCCTCCACAATATAAAGTCTCATGGCTCTCCCCTCTTCAGCATTGACATAGGAATCTTTACCCGAAAGCAGGCGCCGCTCCCCTGATCGGGGGCCGCGCTGGTGACCTCAACGCTTCCTCCCAGCTCCTTCACCATAAACTCCACCGCCGGCAGGCCGATGCCTCGGCTGATGTTGCCGGTCCTGGGGTCAAATTTGGTGGAATAGCCCACTCGGAACAGATTCCGCATGGCTCTGGGGGAGAGACCCGGCCCATTGTCCTGGACCGTTAGGATCAGATTTTCTCCCTCCACCTGCTCGTCTACCCAGATGGCGCCGGTCCCCCGGTCGCCCTGGATAGCCTCCGCCGCGTTGATCACCAGGTTTTTCAATATGGACATTAGGCGGTAGTGCTCTCCGGTGGAGAAATCCGTTTCACACCGGCAGAGCAGGTCGATATCCGCCCGCTTCTCCCCCAAAATATGGCGCATCGTGTCCTGGAGCAGCAGGAACAGGTCGGACATCCACATCTTCTCGTCCCGGTCAGTGGCAGTGCCAGCCACCTCTCCCTCAATGCCTCGGACAATGGACAGGTTGTCCTTTTTCACCTCGTGGACATCCCGGGCAATGGAGAGAGCCAGCTGCCGCAGCTCCTCGGGGCAGTCCGTCTCCCCCAGCTTCTCATAAAGCTGATAGGCCCGGGCCATGATCCCCTCGATGTTCTCCGCGTCCTTTTTTAAAAAGTAGAGCTCATTTTTCAGGTTGGCGGTCATAAGGAACAGCCGCTGATACCGCCGCTCGTGCTCCTCTGCCAGCAGCAGCCGCTGGTAGCGCTTCATTCCCCACAGGATCAGAGACGCCAGCAGGGCGCGGAACAGGGCGATGAGCGCCAGCCCCAGCAGGGCGTCCGCCTCTGGCAGGCCGCCCTTGGCCAAGATAAAATTCAGCGTGTTGGAGGCGGCATCGCACAGCCAGAAGCTCCACCACAGCCGGCTGATGGAGGCCCCATACCGGTCCGGGACACATAGGCACAGCAGGGTCTCATAGCAGGGATAAAAAATCGCCCCCGGAATATGGAGAAGCAGGGCCTGCGTCCAGCTCTCCCCTCCCACCACGCTAAGTGTGGAGCGCACCACCAGCAGGCACAGCCCTGTCAGCAGACCGGTGTCCGGGGTCCGGCTGTCCTGGAGCAAGGTCACCAGCAGCACAGGGAACAGCACTACCGCCCCGGAGATCCGGAAGTTGTCAATCCACAGATTAAAGAAAATCTCTCCGCTGATCACGGTGGCCGCCGCCGTCAGCAGCCGCCGCTCCCACCGGGCGGCCCGCCAGGGAAACCACCGCTTTTTCCGCTCCATGCTCCATCGCCCCCTCGGCCGCGGCTCTCTTTTGATCTAAATTATAGCACGGATCCCTCTGATTGCCCAGCGCCCCGACAAAATTTCTTCCCGCCACTCTGTCACAGCAGGAAAAGCCCCGCACACCACAGCAGAGAGGCCGCCGCCGCCCCGGCGGCCCCCCAAGCCGGCCCCGGCAGTCCGCCCAGCCGGTCCAGCCGCCGATTCCAGGCCCGGCTCCCCTTCAGATAGCCGTTTGCCGCCTGGCGGGCCTGGCGGAGCACCTGGTCCGCGTCCACCCCCTCCCGGGCCAGGGCCTCCTCCTTGACGATAAAGATTGCCTCCTCAAACAGCTTGGGGTCCGGGGATTTCACTAAAATTACCTGACGGGTGATTCCCTTCACCATGGTCAGCCACTTCCTTTCTCCGCTCCTGGGACAAAATTCCTCTGCTCTGCGGCAGAGTTTGGAACTATTCTGTCCCAACCTTTGGCGGTATATTCCTCTCGGCAGGGCCGTACACTGAAATCAAGCCTGTAGGAGAGGGGGTACGCTCCTTTGTCTGATCCCTGCAAATCTCTGCTCCGGGAATTTTTCCCTCTATACTTCACCAACATCGCCCTGATTGCCCTGGTCCAGTTTTTGCTCCCATAGCCGGTGCCCGCCGCTCCAGCCTGGAGGGGGGCGGGCACCCGCAAGGATTTTTCTGCTCGGCGGAAATCAATTCCGCCCTGCGGCAGACACTCGACGCCCTTCGCGCGAGGGGAGCTTCGCTTCTCAAGCTCATCAGCCCCCTCAGCTCAGCAGCAGCTCCAGGTCCGCCATATCCAATTCCGGCTGCAGAGCCAAGCTGATCCCATAGCCGATGACTTTGGCCAGGTCCTCCACCTGACTGTCAATCTCTCTGGGGGTGACCAGCAGCTCCCCTCCCCCCTCCATGGGCGGAAGGTCCTCCCGGCCCAAGAGATCCGCCGCCAGCGTCGCCCCGTCCACCACCGTGGGCACCCCTACCGCCAGCACCGGCACCCCCAGGGTCTCTCGATCCAGGGCCCATCGGTGGTTGCCCACGCCGGAGCCGGGGGCAATTCCTGTATTTGACAGCTGCACCGTCCGGCACAACCGCTTCAGAGATCGGGAGGCCAGGGCGTCCACCGCCACCACACAGGCCGGCTTCAGTTTCTGACACAGGGCCTGGACCAGCTCCCCGCTCTCCATCCCCGTAGTGCCCAGGACGCCGGCGGACACAGAGGCCACCGGCCGCAGCGCTCCAAAAAACTCCGGCAGCTGCTGGATCAAATGGCGGGTCACCAGAGTATATTCATGGGCCTTGGGACCTATGGCGTCCGGCGTGATTCCCCGATTTCCCAGACCCACCACCAGCGCTGGCCCATCTGGAGCCACCCCCTCCAGCAATGCCGTCAGTTCCGCCGCCACCGCCCGGACTGTCCGGGGAAAGACGTCCTTCTCCCGGCGGGCAAGGCCGTCCACCGTCAGCGTCACATACTGTCCCACCGGCTTGCCCAGGGCCCGTTCCCCCCGCTCATCCAAAATCCGCACCACCTCCGCAGGGATGCCCTCCCGCGTCTCCGACCAGGCCTCCACTCCCTCCAGCTGTGTCGCCGCGCCGGCGCTCTCCTCCCACAGCTCCTTGGCCTCCAGAGCCAGATCCGTCCTTCTCTGTCTCACTGTCCTCTCTCCCTTCCATGAATTGTATCCCCTATTCTGCCCCTCCCTCCAATTTTTTTGCACATCAGGCTCCGCTGAGACAAGTTCCGCCTAAAAACGACTGTCCAACGCCCAATTCCCTTTTTATGCTCCCGCCCCTTCATGGATTCCGCAGAGCCGAGGCGTTTGCTGGGACTAGAACGCCTGGAACACAAAGTCGAATTGGGACATATATGGGACATATATAAAAAGCTGCCCCGGACCTTTCCCTCTAAAAGTCGGGCCGCCGGGAAACGTCACTCCGAGGCCGGGACCTGAATGGAGAATTCCAGAGAATTTTTGAAAAAAACTGTTGCTTTTTCCTGACGGCGATGTTATAATACATATCCGCACAGAGCTTTAGGGCTCTTATCATTTTTAATTTACAAATCGGAGGAGGTGTTTGGTTTGCCGAATATCAAGTCTGCCAAGAAGCGTGTCCTGGTATCCCAGACCAAGGCCATGCAGAACAAGGCCGCAAAGTCCGCGCTCAAGACCGAGATTAAGAAGTTTG
>CALXGD010000004.1 GCA_944387745.1 uncultured Oscillospiraceae bacterium | reverse complement strand
GGGAGGAGCTGCGGCGAGAGTTCACCGCCAACGTCTCCCACGAACTGAAAACCCCCCTCACCTCCATCTCCGGCAGCGCGGAGATCATCCAGAGCGGCATGGTGAAGCCGGAGGATATCCCGGGCTTTGCCGGAGACATCTATCAGGAGGCCCAGCGGCTCATCGCCCTGGTGGAGGATATCATCCGCCTGTCTCAGCTGGACGAGGGGGCGGAAAACCTGGAGCAGAAATCTGTAAACCTGCTGGCCTTGGCCCAGGATGTGGGCCGCCGCCTGGACCCCGCCGCCCAGAAGGCCGGGGTCACCCTAAAGGTCATGGGCCGCTCCGTGGAGGTTCACGGCATTCCCAGCGTGTTGGACGAGATGATCTACAACCTGTGCGACAACGCCATCAAGTATAACCGCCCCGGCGGAACGGTCAATGTCACAGTGGCTCCCGATCAGGGCTGGGCAGAACTCACCGTGTCGGACACCGGCATCGGTATTCCGGTGGAGGACCAGTCCCGGGTGTTTGAGCGGTTCTACCGGGTGGACAAAAGTCACTCCAAGGCCATCGGAGGCACCGGGCTGGGCCTGTCCATCGTAAAGCACGGCGCCGTTCTTCACGGAGCCCATCTGCATATGGACAGCCAGGTAGGGAGAGGCACCTCCATTCAGCTGCGCTTTCCCCCGAGCCATGAATAAAGCTTTTGTAAACAGGGCATCCTCTCTTTTACCGGCCGCCGGACCAGACCAGTCCGGCGGCCTCGGCATTTTTTACAGCAAGGAGGGGTCCCCAATATGAGAGGAACCTGCGCACTGTTATGGAGCGGAGCGCTTCTGCTCTCCCTGCTCTCCGGCTGCTCCGGCGGCGGAGCCGACCGGACGCCGGAGGAGTGGACAGAGCTCTACCAACAGGCCATCACAGCCCACGGAGGCGAGATGGTGGAGTATAACCCGGTGATCTCCGCCTTTGACCCGGAGGACGGCCGCGCGTCTCTGGCCTTAGAATCTCTGGGGCTCGAGGAAGAAGATGTGGAGGCCATGGGGGTCAGCGCCTCCGTTATGAACACCCAGGCCTATGCCATTGCCGCCGTCCTGCCAGTCCAAGGGCGGGAGAGCGCTGTTCAGGAGGCCCTTCAGGGCTATATCGAGCGGCAGCAGAGCAGTTTTGAATTCTACCTCCCGGACCAGTATCAGGTGGCCCAGGACGCCCGTCTGGATACCTTAGAGGACGGCACCGTCCTGCTGGTGATGTGTTCCGATGCAGACCAGGTGTTTCAAAATATCCGTGGAGAGCTGGAGTCGGCATAGCCGGCTCCAGCTCTCCTTCTCCCCTCCCCCAGCCTTGTAAAGTTGTCACAAATCTGTTATGATGCAGGGAGACGGAGGAGATATTCCATGAATGACATTCAAATTTCAGAGGCCTGCACCCAGGCCCATTTTGCCGCTCTCTCCCGCATTCACGCCCTGGCCTGGCACGCCGCCTATTCGGGCATTGTCCCCCAGGAGTATTTGGACCGGGAAATCACTCCAGACCGATGGATTCCCTTTTTCCAAACGGGATTTCAAGAGGGAACCCACCAGGGACTTCTGCTTCTCCGGGACGGACAGGCGGTGTGCGCCGGATGCTGCGGTCCGGTACGTCTGAGCGCCGGGCAGGACGGGAGCATATGCGCCTTCGATTCCACAGACTATGCTGGTTGGGGAGAGGTCATCTCCCTGTACACTCTTCCCGGTGAGACAGGCAGGGGCTTCGGTTCTCTACTTTTAGAGGAGATGGTCCGCCGGCTAAAGAGAGCTGGATATCCCGGCTGCCTGCTCTACGTGCTGCGGGAAAACAGCGGAGCCCGCCGCTTTTATGAGAGGCACGGCTTCTCCTGGGACGGCTCCCAAGTGGCGATTCCCTTTCCTCCAGACCATGTGTGCACCGACCTGCGGTATATCCGGCCTCTAACCGGGGAGGCTCAGCCGTGAACCGCCCACAGAGCGGAGGGAACATTCTGGGAACCATGCCGGTGAACCGTCTGGTGCTCACTATGTCCTCCCCGATTATGATCTCCATGCTCATAAGCGCTGTCTATAACCTGGTAGACAGCATCTATGTGGCCCAGGTGAGTGATCTGGACTTTCTGGCTCTGAGCTACGCCTATCCAGTACAGCTGATGATGGTGGCCTTTTGCACCGGCATCGGCGTAGGCTTCAACGCCGCCTTCGCTCAGCGGCTGGGGGAGGGCAGCCAGCAGGAGGCCAATCAGGTGGCCTGCCATGGGTTCCTGTTTTATGGCCTGTGCTGGCTGCTGTTTCTGGCCTTCGCCCTGTTTGGCGTCCCCCTCTTCTTCAAGCTGTCTACCGACGACCCTGCGGTGGCCCAGGCGGGCTCGGAGTATCTCACCATCTGCTGCGGACTGTCCATCGGCATGTGTATGCAGTTTCTCACTGAGCGGCTGTTGCAGACCACAGGACACCCCGCCGGCTTTATGATCGTTCAGGGCTCTGGGGCCCTTTTGAACATTGTCTTGGATCCGGTATTCATTTTTGGCTTTGATATGGGGGTAACTGGGGCCGCCGTCGCTACAGTGATCGGACAGATCTCCGGCGCCCTCATTGGGATTGCCCTGCTGTGGCGGATCCGCCGGGAGTTCTCCGTCTCCTTTCGGGGCTTCCGGCCCAGCGGCGCCCTCTCCCGGGAATTGCTGGCCGTCTCCGCCCCTGCCATCGTCATGCAGTCCCTGTCCAGCTTCATGTCTCTGGGCCTAAACCAGCTGCTCACCCTGTGGTCTCAGACCGCCGTCTTTATTCTGGGGGTTTACTTCAAGATTCAGACCTTCGTATTCATGCCCATCTTTGGCATCAGCAACGGCCTGATTCCCATTCTCAGCTATGGCTACGGGGCTCGCACCCCCCAGCGCATCACACACGCCATTCGCTTCAGCCTCGCCTTAGCCGTGGGAACAGCCACAGCGGGCGCCGTCATCCTGTCAGCAGCCGCCTCTCCCCTGCTCCGGTACTGCTTTCACGCGGGGACACAGGCCGCTGTTCTGGGCGTCCCCGCTCTGCGCATGACCGCGCTGGCCTTTCCCGTGGCAGCGGTGAGCATAATTCTCTCCGCTGCCTTCCAGTCCCTGGGAAAAAGCAGCTTGTCCCTGCTGATTTCCCTCCTGCGACAAATTATTCTCCTGCTGCCCATTGCTGCGGGACTTGTGGCACTGTCTCCAAATCTGGTGTGGCTGTCTTTTCTGTGGGCTGAGGTCTTGGCTTGCCTCGCCGCCGTCCCCATCTATTGGCGCACCATCCGCCCTCGCATCCGCGCTCTAGAACAGATTTAGCCAGGTATCAACAAAAGTGGCCTGCCTCCGGCAGGCCACTTTCAACGGTCAAACAGAGACACACCCCCGAAAGGCCACCCCCAAACGCGGCTTGGCCCGTCGGCCGTCTATTCCAGAGATTTTGGGCCAAACCCGCAGGGCAGCAGCTCTGAGAGAGAGACCACCTGAAAAGTTCTGTCCCGCCGGGCAGCCAGCACCCTCAGCTGGGGGGCAAACTCATAGAGCATCTGTCGGCAGCTCCCACAGGGCCAGCAGAAATCCTGCCCCCGCCCCGCAATGGCAATGGCCTCCCAGTCGTCCCGGTGCCCCTCGCTCACCGCTTTCAGCAGGGCGGTACGCTCGGCGCAGATGGTGGAGCCGTAAGCGGCGCTCTCCACATTGCAGCCGGTAAACACTGTCCCGTCCCGGCACAGCAGAGCCGCCCCCACCGGAAAATGGGAGTAGGGCACATAGGAGAAGCGATGCATGGAAAAAGCCCGCTCCACCAGCTCTTGATCCGTCATCAGACATCCCTCCTGGTCATTTAGTTACCACTATTATAGGGCAAAGCTCATGTACCGCGCAAGGGGGGACTCAGTCCGCCCCTGCGCCGTGAGAGATCACTGCATCCCGATGGCATCCGTCAAGGTCTCTACCGCCTCGCTCACATGACGGGCCGCCTTGTGGGCCGCCCGCTTCATTCGTCTTTGAGAGGGGGCCATGGTCATACCCAGTGCCGCCCCCGCCGCCATGCCAGCGGCCATTCCAAGGGCAAATTTTCCAATGCCGCATCCGTTCATCCGTACTCTCTCCTTTCCGCCGGTCCACACCCGGCTGAGGTTATTCTTTCCCGTCTCAGGGAAAAATCCGTTGCTAAATCCTGCTTTTTCCGCTATAATTTAACGAGACCGCTTTGTCCTGCCGCCGGACTAGGCCGCTCTTTCCGCTGCCAATTTCAGCCTGAGTGCCTACCGGCGCAGACAAACAAAACCAATCCACGGATTTTTCTGTTGGACGCTGAGCCCCGGCACTTTGCCGGTGGAGAGAGGAACCGAAGCTATGAAACTTTTAATCCAAAACGGCCGGGTGGTGGACCCGGTGAACGGCACCGTCTCTATTCTGGACTTATATGTAGAGCAGGGCCGTGTCTTTCAGCTAGAGCGGAACGTACAGGCAGAGGCAGATCTCACGATTGACGCCACCGGTCTTGTGGTATCCCCCGGCCTGGTGGACATGCACGTCCATCTGCGGGACCCGGGGCTCACCTATAAGGAGGACATCTTCACCGGGACCGCCGCCGCCGCCCGAGGGGGCGTCACGGCAATGGCCTGTATGGCCAACACCAAGCCGGTTGTGGACACCCCGGATCAGGTGTCCTACATTCTGAAAAAAGCCGCCCAGGCCTGTGGCGTCCATGTGTACCCCATCGGCGCCCTGTCTGTGGGCCTGCAAGGAAAAGAACTGACCGATGGGGAGACCCTGAAAAATGCTGGCGTCATCGCTCTGTCCGACGACGGGTGCAATGTGGACAACGCAAACCTGATGCGGGATGCCCTCATCCACGCCAAGCGCCTGGAGCTGCCCATCCTCTGCCACTGTGAGGACACCTCTATGGTGGATGGCCGGGCAGTCAATGAGGGCAGCGTCTCCCGGCAGCTGTGGATGGAGGGGCGGCCCGCCATCGCCGAGGAGCTTGTGGTCATGCGGGACGCCATGCTGGCGGAGGAGACGGGGGCCCACGTACACATCTGCCACATCTCCACCGCCAAGGCGGTGGACATCGTGCGCCGGATGAAAAAGCGGGGGATCGCCCTCACCTGTGAGACCTGTCCCCAGTACTTCACCCTTACCGAGGATGAAATTTTGACCCAGGGCTCCCTGGCCCGGGTAAATCCCCCTCTGCGCACCACCAAGGATGTGAAGGGGATCATCACCGGCCTAAAGGATGGCACCATCGACGCCATCGCCACCGACCACGCCCCCCACTCTCAGGAGGAGAAGGACCGCCCCCTGGCAAAAGCCCCCAGCGGCATGATCGGTCTGGAGACCTCCCTGGCCATCTCTCTCACGGAGCTCTACCACACCGGGCGGCTGAAGCTCCCCGATCTGATCCGGCGCATGACCTATAACCCCGCATCCATCCTCCACCTGCCCTCCAAGGGCCGCCTGTCCCTGGGCAGCGACGCGGACATCACCATCTTTGACCCGGAGGAGGAGTGGACCATCGACCCGGAGCAGTTCGCCTCCAAAGCCCGGAACACCCCCTTCGCCGGCCGGAAGGTGAAGGGCAAGGTCAAGTACACCATCGTGGGCGGGGAGATCATTTACCAGGAGAAATAAGCCGCTTTTTGCCGCGAAGCGGCGGAAAGTAAAAAACTTAAATACTAGGAAGGAAGAACATCATGTCCTTTGACGTATTACAGGAGAAAATCATCGAAAAACAGAACCCCACCGTGGCCGGCCTGGATGCCCGTATCGAGTATGTGCCCGAGCACATCCGCAAGGCCTGCTATGAGCAGTACGGCCTGAACCTGCGGGGGGTCTGTGAGGCCATCTGGCAGTTCAACGTGGGACTCATCGACGCCCTGTGCGACGTGGTCCCGGCGGTAAAGCCCCAGGCGGCCTACTATGAGAATCTGGGCTGGCGGGGGATGGAGCTGCTGGAGCGGACCATCCGCTACGCGAAACACAAGGGCCTGTTTGTCATCGCCGACATCAAGCGGGGGGACATCGGCTCCACCGCCACCGCCTACGCCGAGGGCTGGCTGTCCGGCGTGCCCGTGGAGGGCCAGGTGTTCAAGTCCTTTGACGCCGACTGTGTCACCCTAAACGGCTACATGGGGTCCGACTCCATCAAGCCCTTCCTGGAGGCCGCCAAGGGCGAGGACAAGTGCGCCTTTGTGCTGGTGAAAACCTCCAACCCCGGCTCCGGGGAGCTTCAGGACCTGAAGCTGTCCGACGGCCGCACCATCTATGAGGCCATGGGGGAGCTTAACGAGTCCATCGCCGCCGGCACTCAGGGCAAGTACGGCTTCACCATGGCCGGGGCCGTCACCGGGGCCACCTACCCGGAGCAGATCCAGGATTTACGCGCCCGGCTTCCCCACACCTTCTTCCTGGTGCCCGGCTACGGCGCCCAGGGGGGCACCGCCGCCGACGTGAAGCACGCCTTCAATGAG
>CALXGD010000003.1 GCA_944387745.1 uncultured Oscillospiraceae bacterium | reverse complement strand
GAGGCGGCCAGCTCCTCCGCCACATTTTCCACCACTGCCTGGACCGACCGGAGCAGCCGCCGGAACAGATACCGGAAACGGGCGGTCTGATCCTCCAGTCCGCCCAGCTCCTCCCCCACATACCGGTCCACCGCCGCCTGGGTCAGCTCCCGCAGCCGGCGGCGGCAGGCTGGGCCCTGCTCCGGGTCCCGCCAACCGGGGAGGATTTTCTTCTGAAAGTCCCCGTCCTGGAGCACGTGCTCCAACACACTGTGGACAAAGGTGCCGTACTCCGGCGCAGCAAATCCGGCGGATTTTCTGGGCTCCGCCTCCAGCCCGTAGCGCAGGAAGTAGGAGAAATGACAGGACTTATACCGGTCCATCCGGGAGGCGGACATGGCCACCCGCTTTCCATAGAGCCGGTCCACAGACTGCGGGGAAAGCCTGCCTCTCCCCCACACCGCCGCCCGGTCCAGCCGCTCCACCGCCTGGGCGTACTCCGGCAGATTTTGCAGGGCGTCTCGGGCCTGGCGGCTCCGCCCAGCCTGCTCCAGAGCGGGCAGAGGGGCCTCCAGGCGGAAGCGGCCCTGCGTCTCCTCCTCCCGCTGGACTTCCAAATCCGAAAAGAGCAGCTTCAGCCGCTCCGCCAGGAAGCTGGGGCGGCGCTCCTCCCCCGAGGGGCCCTGGCCGGCCCAGCTCACCAGAAGGCGCTCGCTGGGCCGGGCACAGGTGAGGTAGATGGTGGTCATCTCCCGATAGATCAGCTCCTCCCCCCACTGATTCAGCTCCAGGCCGTAGGAGGCCAGCAGGGACCGGTCGTCATCAGACAGCAGGCCGGCTGGCTGCGTCACCTTAGGGAGGGACTGGTCGTCCGCTCCCAGGAGAAAGAGCACCTTCACCGGGTGTCCCGTCTGCCGGGTGGTCTCTCCCGCCGTCACCCGGTCCAGAGAGACAGGGATAGTCCCCACGTCATACTGAGAGAGCACCAGCCGGAACAGGGCGGAAAACTCGTCCAGCTCCATAGGGGTCTCTCCCAGCTGCACCGCACACTGCTCCAGTCCTCCGCAGAGAATGGACCACAGCTGGCGGTACTCCTCCGACAGGGCCGGCTGTCCCCGGCGCAGGAGCTCCTCCACCCGTTCCTCCAGCCGCTCCGGAAGGCCAATCTCCTCCAGAAAGGTGTAAAGGGAAATTGCCTGTCCCCTTCCGGTGCGGTCTTTGTTTTTCCCCAGCTTCTCCAGGGGCTGCGACACCTGCCGGCGCAGCTGGTCCAGGCGCCGAATGCAGTCCCGGTCCGCCTGGGTCCACTCCAGGCCATATCCCCTTGGGTGCAGGCTCCAGGGCTTCTTCTGGGTCCACTGGCCGCCCCGCAGGTTCCAGCGGATCACATAGTTCTCCAGCAGGTCCCGGTCCTCCTGAGACAGATCGGTGAGCCCGGTTTTCAAATAGCGGAACACATCCTCATATCGATAGCCATTGGCCACGGTGTCCAGGGCCGCCGTCACCAGATTGAGCACCGGTTTTTCTAAAATATCCGTCATAGCCGAGGAAAAGACGGGCACCTGGTACTTGGGGAACACCGATTCAATCAGAGGCTGATAGGCGGCATAGTCCCGAGCCACCACCCCAATGTCTCGGAAGCGGTATCCCTCCCGGCGTGCCAGCTGCCGGATCCGCGCCGCCGTCCGCTCCACCTCCGCCCGTGGAGAGGAGGCCCGGTACAGCTCCACCGCCCCCCCGCACAGGGCCGGTTCCGCCTGTTCCCGGGCGAAGAGGCGCCGCTCCACATGGCGGAGGGCGGGCACTTTTACGGGATTCTCGCTGTGTAGTGTTTCTACTTCACATGGAATTTTCTCCCGGGCCGCCAGCCGCCGCAGCACGGCCGCCGTCCGCCGGGCGGGAGAGAAGATCCCTGTTCCCCCCTCGTCCTCCTCCAGGTGGTCGCAGGTCAGGGCGACGGTGACGCACTCCGCCTGTAGCAGCAGCTCACGGAGCACCTTCATCTGCTGAGGAGTAAAATCAATAAAGCCGTCCAGCCACACATAGGCGCCCCGGGCCCAGGGACAGGCCTTCAGCTTTTCCGCCGCCCGGGTCAGCCGGTCCCTGGGGTCCAAGGCGGCGCGGGCGGAGAGGGCCTCATAGGTTTCACAGATCAATCCCAGGTCCCGCAGCCGGCTCCCCTCGTCTCCCCCCGCCGCCTCTCCGGCCTGAATCAGCTGCTCCGGACGGACGCAGCAGCTTTTCAGCTCATCCGACGTGGCCAGGAGCTTCTCCAAAAATGCAGGGCGCCGGGTGGGCCGGGCATAGACCGTAAGCTGGCTGGCCACCGCTTTCACAGCTCGGTGCATCATCAGGATGCGCCCTCCGCCGTCCAGCTCCGGCTCCCCCAGCCCTCCAGCCTCCAAGAACACCCGGTTGGCCAGCCGGCTGAAGGACAGCACCTCGGCGTACAGGGACACCCCGTCCCCTCCCGCCCGGCACAGGGCCCGCTCCGCCTCGTGGGACTGCTGTTCCGGCACCACCAGGATCTGCCGCCGCTGCTGCCGGCAGATCTCCCCTAACACTCGGGTGGTTTTGCCGCTTCCTGCCCGTCCCAGAATCAGCCGCAGCATGTTATGTCCCCCTCTCCGGTTCAATGTGTTCCCTATCATACCACACTTATTTCTTGAAAGAAAGCCCCTTCCCTCCGTCGGCACATTCCTCTGGGAGCTTGTCCCAGATCGCCCCCGCCTCACTATCAAAAATTCCGCCCTTCCAGGCGCTGGCCAGCGAAGTCTTGCATCCTCCGACAAATTCTGCTACAATCATTCCAGCAAACCGCCGTTTTTACGGAAATTTCTCAATCCCGGCCTCTGGGCCGGCCCTAAATCATTTGGAGGCATTGACTGAATGGATGAACTTCGCCCTGTCCCCTCCCGAGAGGAGCGGCGTCAACCTTCCCGCCGGGGCAGCTGGATGAGCAAGTCGGCGCTGGCGGTCTCCCTGCTGGCCCTGGCAGTCTCCTGCGCGGCGCTGTACCTGGTGCTGTTCGGAACGCCGGAGCCGGAGTACCTCACCTATCGGGACCAGCAGCTGCTGGTGATCGAAGGTCTGGATCAAAACACTTATCACCCAGACGCCTTCTCTGTGGACGCCGCCGGCTGGGTCCAGTACGAGGTGGACGGACAGCGGGCCGCCCAGGGAATTGATGTGTCCGTCTATCAGGGAGACGTGGACTGGCAGGCGGTGGCCGCCTCCGGCGTGGACTTTGCCATGATCCCGGTAGGCTACCGGGGCTACTCCCAGGGGAGCCTTCAGATGGATGAGTGCTTCCATGCCAATATGGAGGGGGCCCTGGCCGCCGGCCTGGATGTGGGTGTCTATTTCTTCTCCCAGGCCACCACTGTGGCAGAGGCGGAGGAGGAGGCCGACTTTGTGCTGGAGGCCATCCGCGCCTATCCCATCCGCTACCCGGTGGCCTTCGACTGGGAGTATATCACCGCCGGCCCAGCCCGCACCGACGGTATGGATGGGGAGGGGATCACCCAGTGCGCCGCCGCTTTCTGCGAGCTGGTCTCCCTGTCCGGCTACACCCCCATGGTCTATTTCAATCAGGATATGGGCTACCTGGTCTATCAGCTTCAGGAGCTGGACACCTACCCCTTCTGGCTGGCAGAGTACGACAGCCGCCCAGATTTCTACTACGACTTCGAATTCTGGCAGTACACCCACACCGGCTCTGTACCGGGAATTGAGGGCAATGTGGATCTGAACCTGGCCTTTCCCCGCCCGCTCTCCGCGGAGACGGCGGACTCATAGCAGTTTTTAAAAGCTCGCCATTGCGGGGGCCGTCCATCGGCCCCCGCAATCTTGATCTCCACAACAAATAATCCCCCAAAGCGCGGGGTCATGCCAGGCGCAAAATTTCCCCGGCGATCTCCTCCCCCATCTCTCTCCCCTTTTCAAAATCCACATAGGGGTGATAGAGGGCCTCCAGCCCGTCGTGCATGGCCTTGGCCTGGGCCAGAGAGCTGACCGCCTCCTCCACCAGGGCGGTGGACACCTTTAGGGAAAAGCGCAGCCTGGGCCGACAGCGGCGCAGCAGCTCCTGGTCGGCCATGGTCTCCAGGCGGAGCCTGCGGCAGCTTTTACCTGGATAGGGGTCTGCCGGCGCTGAGGTGACAAAGGCCAGTCCTGCCTGGGGAATCAGGAGATGAGCCAGGCGGTCCGGCGCCATGGGATCTGGACAGGCCACCCCGTCGTACCCCCGCATGACCGCCCCCGCCAGAAGGTGGGTCAGCAGAGGATGGGCCAGGCCGTACCGGTCGGACAGCTCATACACCCGGGTACACTGAGCCCGCACCGTGTCATAGCAGGTTATCACTCCCCTGTAGGTCACCGCCCCCAAGAAGCGCCGCTTAACCTGAGCCGGCCGCTCCAGCCCTCTGGGCTTCAGCTCCCGCTTTAAAATCCCCTGGGCCCGCTTTGCCAGCTTTTCCTCCAGGGCCGGGGTGAGCAGGACCGCCCGCACATCCTCTAAAATCTCCGCGGCGGCCCCCAGGCAGCGGTAGGTGCGCTTGTAGTGCTCCCGATAGCCCGTCATGGCGGACTGGATCTCCCCCCGCACCTCCTGTAGGCCCACCCGGTCATAGCATACCCCCAGGTTTACATATTGCTCCACCACCCCCGGATATTTGGGCTCCACTACATGGGGGGCAGTGCCGTCCACCAGGGCCACCCCCAGCCTGGGGACCACCACCCCGTCCAGGGAATCCGGGTCCCCGGAGCAGGGGATGAGCTCCACCGTCTCCCCTGCCCGGACCAGCCGCTCAGCCACCTGTCTCATTAAGGTGGACTTTCCGCAGCCAGGGCCGCCCTTTAGGATGTAGATGATTTTGGCCGCCTCTGGGGGCAGCAGCTCGGAGTATAGAGAATAAAATCCCTGGGGCGAATTTGCCCCTAAAAAATATTGAATCTCATAGGATTCAGACATAAGGTTCCCTCCATCCCTTCCCAATCTGACACAGACTATGCGAAGGGCCTGGAATGGGTGCGAAAAGAAGGCTGTTCAAGCGGGAAAAACTGCGGTATAATAGGGGCGTGCCGGGCATCTGTGCTCCGGCGCAGAATGTGCATAACCTGGAGGCACTGTATGACACAGGATAAAACTCGTTTTCTCGCCTATATCTGTCCCCACTGCCGGCAGTCTGTCATCGTAGAGAGGGATGTCTTTGCCCTGGCCGCCTCTCCCGCCCACATCAAATGTCCCTGCGGCCGCTCGGAAATGACGGTGGAATTTCTGCCCCAGCGGGTGAACCTAAGCGTCCCCTGCGTGGCCTGCGGCCGGAATCACCTGGTCTCCTGCCCCACCCACGCCTTCCTGCGGGAGAAGGCCCTGGCCTTCTCCTGCACCGCCTCCGGCCTGGACTGTTGCTATGTGGGGGAGGAGGGTCCGGTGTACGCCGCCACCGCCCGGCTGGAGCGGGCGGTGGACAAGCTGGAGCACCCGGACACCGCCCCACAGGAGGGGGATGGTGGAGAGGAAAAGCCCTTCCTGGACCCCCTCATCATGGAGGAGGTCCTCTCTGAGATCAAGGACATCGCCGCCCGGGGCGGAATCTCCTGCACCTGCGGCTCCCAGCGCTGGACCTTTCAGCTTCACTACAGCTCGGTGGACCTGATTTGCCGGGACTGCGGGGCGGAAATGCGAATCCCAGCCGCCACCGCCGATGATCTGGACGATATCTGCTGTAAGACCAAGCTGCTGATCCGGGGAAAGGAGTCCAAATGAGCCTCTACTATGAGATGACCCTGCCCATCGACTCCAGGGACGTGGACGGAAACGGCTTCTGCAAGGCCTCCGCTCTCCTGGGCCACATCCAGGAGGCGGCGACCCAGGCCGCCCAGCACGGGGGCTTCGGTCGGGAGCTGACCTCAAACCGCTACCACGCCTTCTGGATGCTCACTCGGGTGTGGTACTGCCTCCGCCGTCCCCTGCGGTGGGAGGAACCCCTCACCATCCGCACCTGGCACCGGGGCAACCGGGGAGCCACCATGTACCGGGACTACGACCTGTTCATTCGGGGAGAACAGGTGGGGGAGTGCGTCTCCGCCTGGGTGCTGGCCAGTATCAAGGACCGGCAGCTCATGCGCATGGCCTCTATCCCTGAGCTGGCCGGCACCGACGGCGGGGCGCTGTGTAAGGAGAAGAAGCTCTCCAAGCTGCGCCTGCCTACAGCTATGGCTCTGACCGACAGGCGGAGGATGCGCTACAGCGACACCGACCTGAACGGCCACGTGAACAACACCCGCTACGCCGACTTCGTCTGTGACGCCCTGGAGATGGAGAAGCTGGGCCCCAGCCGCTTTCTGTCTGAGATGCAGATCGGCTACCTGGCCGAGTGCCGCCCTGGTGAGGAGCTGCAGCTCCTCACCGGGACGGAAAACGGTGTGCACTTCGCCCAGGGGATGGACGCAGACGGCAAATCCCGATTTGATGCCGCGCTGATTTTTGGCGATGTCCTTCCTTGACAAGCCCATTCCAGCGGGGTAGAATGAACTATCCATCACATATTTTTATGATAGCAGCCCCGCGGCCTCCGCAGGGCGGAAGGAAAAGGAGTTGTAGCATATGGTCAATCAGGACGCCGCTCAGAAGTTCGTCAAGCAGGGGCTCACCTTTGACGACGTGCTGCTGATCCCCGCGGCCAGCGACGTGCTGCCCGCCGATGTGGATCTGCACACCCAACTGACAAAGAAGATCCGCCTCAATATTCCCCTGGTCAGCGCCGCCATGGATACCGTCACAGAGTACCGCATGGCCATCGCCGTCGCCCGGGAGGGCGGCATCGGCATCATCCATAAAAATATGTCCATCAGCCAGCAGGCCGAGCAGGTGGACATGGTGAAGCGCTCCGAGAACGGCGTCATCACCAACCCCTTCTGGCTGGCCCCCGGCCACACCCTGGCCGAGGCGGACGAGCTGATGGCAAAGTTCCGCATCTCCGGCGTGCCCATCTGCGACAATGGCAAGCTCATCGGCATCATCACCAACCGGGACATGAAGTTCGAGACGGACATGAACCAGCTCATCGACAATGTAATGACCAAGGAAAACCTGGTCACAGCTCCGGAGGGCACCACTCTGGCCCAGGCCAAGGAGATCCTCCGAAAGCACAAGATCGAGAAGCTGCCCATCGTGGACAAGGACTTCCGCCTGAAGGGCCTTATCACCATCAAGGACATTGAGAAGGCTGAGGTCTATCCCAACTCCGCCCGGGACGAGAAGGGCCGCCTGCTGGTAGGCGCCGCCATCGGCGCTACCTCTGACGTGCTGGACCGGGTGGCCGCCCTGGTGGAGGCCGGCGTAGACGTACTGGGCCTGGACTCCGCCCATGGCCACACCCAGAATGTGCTGGAGACTGTCAAGCGCATCAAGGCCCTCTACCCCGATGTACAGCTCATCGCCGGCAACGTGGCCACTGCCGAGGGCACGAAGGCCCTCATTGAGGCGGGCGCCGACTGCGTAAAGGTGGGCATCGGCCCCGGCTCCATCTGCACCACCCGCGTGGTGGCCGGCATCGGCGTGCCCCAGATTACCGCCATCTACGACGCCGCCTGTGTTGCTGCCCAGTACGGGGTGCCTATCATCGCCGACGGCGGTGTGAAGTTCTCCGGCGATAT
>CALXGD010000002.1 GCA_944387745.1 uncultured Oscillospiraceae bacterium | reverse complement strand
GGAGACCATCACCTCGTTATAGCCGTCGTTGTACTGCATGGCCACCTCGGCCATGGCGTCCTCCTTGGCCCCGGACATATAGATCACGTCGGGGTGGAGGGCGTCCTTGTTCCGGTTGATGAAGGTGTCAAACTCCCGGATGCCCCCCTCATAGCACATGTCGTCCTCCTGCTCCTGGCCGGGGCGCAGGTCCACCGTCTGGATCCGCAGTCCAGCGTTCAGGAATGCCTCCTCCCGCATGCGGGTGTGGAGGGTGTCGTAGTTATACTCCAGGGTGTCGAACATCTCCGGGTCGGGCTTGAAGGTGACGGTGGTGCCTGTGTGATCGGTGCGGCCCACCACCCTCATTTCCTGGGTGATTTTTCCTCGGGAAAACTTCATCTCATAGATTTGCCCGCCCCGGTGGACCTGGACCTCCAGCCACTCGCTCAGGGCATTGACCACAGACGCGCCCACCCCGTGGAGGCCGCCGGAGACCTTGTAGCCGCCGCCGCCGAATTTTCCTCCCGCGTGGAGGACGGTGTACACCACCTCCAGGGCGGGCCGGCCGGTCTGGGGCTGGATGTCCACAGGGATACCCCGGCCGTTGTCGGTGACGGTGATGGTGTTCCCCGGGTTGATGGTCACGGTGATGTCGGTACAAAATCCCGCCAGGGCCTCGTCGATGGAGTTGTCCACGATCTCATAGACCAGGTGGTGCAGGCCCGACTCGCTGGTGGAGCCGATATACATGCCGGGGCGCTTCCGCACCGCCTCCAGCCCCTCCAGCACCTGGATCTCCGACCCGCCGTACTCGTGTTCCACCTGGGTGGTGTTCAGCTCGTTCTGCTCGTTGAATTCAGACATAAAAACCTCCGCTTGCTCTGCCTCTGCCGCGCTGGGCGCCTGGGTGCGGGATTCCTTTGTATCTCGGTCCCACGCGCCGGTCGCGGCAGTTTTTGTGCTGTTGTTCTGTTGCTATGGATGCTTATTCGCCCCCATCTTCCGCCGTGTCGGTGTGGCACACATCCTCCGTTGGTTCTTCTCTTGCTCCACCTGGTGGAAGATCAGCTCCTTCATCTCCCGGAGATACTCCACATTCAGAAGCTCTAAATCAGGGGAATCTTGTTCAAGAAACAGCGGATAAAGGATAGGGGTAGACTGAAATAGCGCTTTTCGTTCCCTTCATAAATAGGTCATGGGGTTCATAGGTGCTCCTCCTGTTTATGTGTGATGCGTACAGTTATTTTTGGACGAGGGTGGGCAGCTCCATGGCCTCGTTCCAAACCCGGTTCAGCTGGAGCTGTCCAGCCAGCCTCGCTCCAGCCGGCTTTTCAGGGCCGCCGGGGAGAGGGGGGAGATGTACACTGTGGGCGGGCCGCCGCCCTCATTGTCCACCAACACAAAGGACCGGGGCAGGTCGTCCCCGATGGGCACCACCCGGCCTGCCTGTTCCGCCCGCTCCAGAAACTCCCTTGTCTTGAAGGCCCAGCTGGAGTTGTCCAGGTCGAAGATCCCCAAAATATTCTTGTGGGGGACCACAATGGATTGGCCCAGGTGTAGGTACATATAGGTCTCTCCCTTCTCGGCCAGTCAAGCCTTCCCCACAGGGGGAAGGTGGCGCGGCCGAAGGCCGTGACGGATGAGGGTGAGCAAGGCAGCGTGGACGGCGGTCCCCGCAAAAATCCCCCCTCAGTCACGGCTTACGCCGTGATAGCTCCCCCGTAAGGGGGGAGCCAAAGTCTGACCGCTCTTACGGGTCAATGACCCTGGGCGTCCAGATGTATCTCCACAGCCGCCACCCCAGGTAGCACCCCAACAGGGCGCACACCCCTGGAATACCGGGGAAAATCAGCAACTGGGTGAGGGGGGAGCTATCCTCCGATTCCCACAGATTCAGCCGCCCAGCCGTCGCTATGGCGATAAACAACACCCCCAGAGTCGGGGGTAGCGCCCGCCAAATTTTTCGTTTGGGAAGCCGGCAGCACAGATATTCCAGCACGAACCCGACCCCCAGGGGGACCAGGCCGAAAATTCCAATAACAATGGGCATAGTGTCTCCTAATGGTCTTTCTTCCACTAATTGGTCAGTTTTCTACGGATATATTTCTTAACCTGTGTCACAACCAGCCAAATCACCCATATGCATAAGAAATAGATCCCCCAATAGATCAAAATTCCAACCAACGGGATGTTATCCAGCAGTCCGATCAGTGAACCGATCAGTCCCAAAACGCCCAGTCCCGCCGGCACGCACATTACCCAGACTTTTTCTCCCACAATGGTCAGGACCAGCTGGAGAAAACCGCCGATACAGAACGGTGCCGCTAAGACAAACAGAGCCATCGCCCCGAAGGTCATCAGCGCCGGAAGCGCTAACATCACATGAAACATGATTCGTTTTCCTCTCTTATATCAGCGCACCGCTCTGGATATGGAAGCTCTGCCCCTGCTCCAGACCCTCCAATTTTTCCTCTTCGCAGCAGGTGATAAAAATCTGTCCCTCCTGGATGTGATTCAATACAAAGGATTGCCGCTTCGGGTCCAGTTCAGACAGCACATCGTCCAGCAGGAGAACCGGATATTCCCCTGTCTCCTGAAAGAAGATCTCCCGCTGAGCCAGCTTCAGGGACAGAGCGGCGGTGCGGGTCTGCCCCTGGGAGCCGTAGGTCTTGGCGGACCGGCCGTCCAGCTCCACCGCCAAATCGTCCTTGTGGGGGCCAGTGAGGCACTGCCGGGCGTCCAGCTCCGCCTGCCGGTGAGATTCCTGATGAAGTAAAAGTTCCTGCAAAATTACCTTTGGAGAGTCCAACGGGTCGGAGACTGTAGAAACTGTCTCATACCGCAGGGTCAGCTGCTCTCGTCCTCCGGAAAAATCCCGGTGAATGGCAGGGGCCTCCTGCTCCAGCCGCTTGACAAAGTGGGCCCGGTAGTGAATGAGGACAGCTCCAGTCTGAGCCATACGCAGGCTGAAGTCGTCCAATGTCTGGAGAAGGGATGGGTTTTCCGGCCAATCTCGAAGAATTCTGGTTTTATGCTCATAGAGGCGGTGATACTCCGCCAAGGCCTGGGCATATTTTGGCCGAAGCTGGCTGATTGCAAAATCTAAAAATTTCCGTCTGACAGCGGCCCCTTCCCGAATCAGATAGAGATCTTCCGGACAAAACAGAACCGTTGTTAAGATTCCGGACAATTCTCCTGCCGTTTTTAATTTTACACCATTGGAGTAAAACTGCCTGCTGCGGCCCCGGCTTAATTTTGCTTCCAGGCTAAAATTGCGGCCCCGGCTTCTGATCTCACCTCTCAGAAAAGCATCGTTAATCTCCAGCATAATCATTTCCCGGTCATAGCGACAGCGATGGGAGCGGCCAGAGGACAGATAAGCAATCGCTTCCAGCAGATTGGTCTTTCCTTGGGCATTTTCCCCATAAATCAAATTGACTCTCGGGTGAAAATCTGTCTGAAAATGGAGATAATTCCGAAAAAAATCCAGCTCCAAAGCTTGTAAGATCATTGAACAATAAGCTCCGTTTCTCCGTCAATCACAGCGCGATCTCCCGGGCGCAGTTTTTTTCCCCGCATGGTACAGATCTCCCCGTTGACGGCCACCCGGCCCTCCTGAATGATCAATTTTGCGTCCCCGCCGGTCTCCACAGCGCCAGAAAATTTCAGCAAGTCCTGGAGCTTGATAAATTCTGTATAAATTTGAATGGTTTCCGTCTGCATAGCATCATATCCTTATTGTTTCGTAAAAGCCCTCCCCTGGGGGAGGGTGGCGCGTAGCGGCGGATGAGGGGAACCGCTGGAAATCAAAAATCGTCGGTTGATTCCTTAGCGACGGACCCCCTCCGCCCATTCGGGGCCTCTCCCTCGTTACTCCTCCACGCACTCCTGCAGCAGAGCGTATAAATCGGGAAACGTCTTTTTCAGAGCCACCGGCCGTTCTGTTTTCCGATCGTAGAAGAAATGTCCGGAGGTTCCAACTGTATGGAGCTCTCCGGTCTCCGCATTCATCATCCGATACTCCAGGAGCAGCCGGGCGGGAGTGAGCTTCTTCACCTTCAACTCAATGGCCAAGGTCTGACCAAATTTGGTGGTTCTTTTGTAGGAGCAGGAGATGTCGGTGAGGGCAAAATCGATCCCCACCTCCGTGGCCTTCTCATAGCCCCAGCCAATCTGTTCCAAAAAGTCGGTGCGTGCCTCCTCCATCCAATGGATGTAGTTGCCGTGATAGACCACCCCCATGCTATCTGTCTCATAAAACTGCGCCTTGCGCATATACGGTTTCCAAGTCATCTTACTCTCCTGCTCTCAAGCGCAGAGGAAGCACCATATAGAGGAAATTTTCTTCCCCGTCTGCAGGTACGATCACACAGGGGGCCACTCCAGAGGACATATTCAGCTTTAGCCGGTCCGCAGGAGCTGCCTTTAACGCATCCATTAAAAATTTATTGTTGAATCCAATCTCCAGATTTTGACCGTCTCCCACAATGGGACAGTTGTCTTTGCCGTCTCCCTCTCCGGTTTTTGTCATAATTGTCACCATGCCGTCTCCGAAGATACACCGGAGCGGACTTTTCAGCTTTTCGCTGATAATGGTAGACACACGGCTGATAGAAGTGAGCAGCTCCCGGCTGCCGCACTCCACCTGGATCGGATTATTTTTTGGAATGGTGTTGCGGTACGCAAGGAATTCTCCCTCCAGCCGGCGGCAAATTAAAAGGGTGTCTCCAGTCTGGAACAGAATATGTCGGGCACCGGGGCTGACGGTCACAGGATCATCGCTGGTACAAATTTTTTCCACTTCACTCAGTGCATTACCTGGCACCACAAAGGAAAATGAATCTTCACCGTCAACTTGGTCCACTTCTTCCCGGCGCAGGGCCAAGCGGTAGCCATCTACAGAGACAACGGTCAGCTCCTTTTGGTTCACTTCAAACAGGGAACCTGTAAGAATTGGCCGGCTCTCATTGTCGCTGACGGCAAATAAAGTCTGTGAAATCATGGCGCGTAACACGCTTTGCTTTAATGTGATAGAGTTTTGTTGTTCCACTGTAGGCAGTTCTGGAAATTCCTCTGGGTCAGTGGCCATCAGATTGAACTCACTCATTCCGCATTGCAGATTTACTTTATAATCCTGGGAGGAAAAAACGACGATGTCGTCTGGGAGACTGCGGATAATATCTCCAAACCGCCGGGCAGGAAGAACCAGCGCGCCTGGCTCTATGATTTCTGCAGGAACTGTGGCTTGGATTCCCTTAGATAGGTCATAACCTGTCAGACGAAGCCGGCTGTCGGCTTCAATTAAAATTCCCTCCATTGCGGGAATGGAGCTTTTCGTCGCAACTGCTCTGGAGGTAACGCTTACTGCCGCCAGCAGAAGCGCTTTTTCACAGGAGAATTTCATGGTTAAGGTGCCCCCTTTTATAATTGGTTTTTCAATCCTCCGCCTTCATTAGGAGAGGGAAGGAATATTTTTTAGTAACAGTAGTCCGTAGAAGAAAAAAATGTGGAAAACCGGCGAAAGCCCTTGTGCCACTAAGAAAAAGACGTTCACATACAGGTGTGGAAAAAGCGGGTGCTTTTCCACGGATTAGGGGGATAGAAAAAATTATCCACAAAATGAAACATGTTTTCCACATTTAACGGTGGAAAAATAATTTGAATTTCTTTACTCATACCGGATGTTGATGTTAGCGGTGATGTCTTTTATGATCTCCGCCTTCTCCGGGTCCGTTTTCACCAGGTCCTCAATGCGCTCAATGGAGTGGAGGACGGTGGTGTGGTCCCGGTTGTCGAATTCCTTGCCGATTTCCTTCAGGGACAGATTTGTCATGCGGCGGATCTGGTACATAGCGATCTGCCGGGCCAGTGAGATGTCCTTGGCCCGGCCCTGTCCCCGGAGAGTGGCCGGTTCGATGTTATAGAACTTGCACACCTCGTCAATAATCACGTCGGCGGTGGGTACAATGTCGGACTTCTCCTTGAACATATCTTTTACGGCTCGGATAACCGTGTCCTTGTCCACAGAATCCCCCATAAGCTGCTGATAGGCCATGATCTTGTTGACAGTGCCCTCAATCTGGCGCACATTGGCGGTAATGTTTTCAGCAATGAGTTGAAGGAGAAATTCTGGCAGCTCTACCCCCATGCGGATGGCTTTATTTTTAATAATGGCCATTCTCGTCTCATAATCCGGGGGCTGAATGTCAGCCAATAGGCCCCACTCGAACCGGGTTTTCAGCCGGTCCTCTAAGCGGAGCATCTCCTTGGGCGGCCGGTCGGAGGTAAAGACGATCTGTTTTTTCAGCTCATACAGGGTGTTGAAGGTGTGGAACATCTCCTCCTGGGTGGAGTCCCGGCCGGCGATGAACTGCACGTCGTCCATGAGGAACACGTCGGCGCCCCGGTATTTTTCCCGGAACTCCGCGTTGCGCCCCTCCCGGATGGCCTGGATGAGTTCGTTGGTAAAGGTGTCTCCCTTGATATAGACCACCTTGTACTCCGGGTGGTTTTTGTGGATGGTGTGGGCGATGGCGTAAAGCAGGTGGGTTTTGCCCAGACCGGACTCCCCATAGATGAATAAGGGATTGTAACTCTTTCCAGGGTTGTCGGCCACCGCCCGAGCGGCTGCATGGGCAAACTTATTGGAAGAGCCTACCACGAATCGCTCAAAGGTATATTCTTCAGTGCCGGGAAAGAAGTTATCCTTTTCCGGCTGACTGTACTGCTCCAGCTCGCCCTCTGTGAGAATGGTCACATTCATATCACAGGAAAACAGCTCCCGCAGTGCAGCTTGAATTTTATCCGCGTAACGGGAGGCGATGATGTCTCTCTTAAACCTGGTGGGGGAGTAGAGGACAAAGCGGTCGTCCTCCAGGGCGACGGCGGAGACGTCGTTGAACCAGGTGTTGATTGTGGTTGTAGTCATCTCAGGCTGCATAAGGCTGATGACTTTACCCCACACGTCGGCGGCAGGATTCATAGAGGAAGGGCCTCCTTGAAGTAAATTTAAATCGAGGGGTGTGTGGGCGGGAGGGAATTTGTTCCGCTCCAACCAGTAGGTCTGTTTGAAACTGAGGGAAGTAAGCACAAAAGAGGATCCCCCGCGGCCCTCATTTAGGCAGGGGGACCCATTTCTCACCATAGATCGCCGCGGAAACTGCGGCGGAAAGGGGAGAGAAATAAAATTTTTATACACCTTTATTATAGCAAAAATTTGCTGCGGCCGCAAGGATTTCCAAGGTTTTTATTTTTAAATGTATGAGGAAAATCGAGGGATGGTTTCTAAACCGAAGCTTAATTGGAAAATTGAGTTTTTAACGGCTCAATTTTTCCATATAGGCTGTGTTTTTGCCCGGAAGAATGTGAAAAATATGGTGGCAATGCGCAGGTCGCTATAGTAAACCACAAGATGTGGTATTAAACAGAAAAAGTGCAGAAAATGGGTTAAAAGATTTCAAAAAACAGTTGACAGAAAGAAAAGACAGGGGCTATAATGAAAGCCGTCATTCCTGGAAAAGGGATATTGTATCCATTTGAAGGGATTTACTTTAAAATGGGAACCGCAGCCGAAAGGCTGTTGTTGGGCCGGTCCGCCGGCTTGAATTTAGATGAGGAGGTGTCCCCCATGCTTCGTACCTATCAGCCCAAAAAGCGCCAGCGCTCTAAGGAGCACGGCTTCCGCAAGCGTATGGCCACCCGCAATGGCCGCAAGGTGCTGGCCCGCCGCCGTGCAAAGGGCCGCGTCCGCCTGACCCACTGATTCTGGGACAGGAGGAGTTCTGGCCGAGGGGTCATAGTGAGCCGGAGGACAGAACAGACCGCATCATCCAAGTTATGATGAAGATACGGCAAGAAGGACACAGCGGAGAGAACGCATGATTAGGGGCGTGGGAAGGTTTCCCCCGCCCCTGCGGTGCATATGAAGAAATTCATGTGTAAGCGCTCCCCTCTGATGCTGTGGTCCGAATTCCGCTGCAAAAAGAGACGCCGGGAGGAATTTCATGGAGCATACTGTCTCTTTAAAGCAAAATTATGAATTCCGGCGGCTCTACAGCAAGGGAAAAAGCGCTGTCTCGCCTTATTTTGTGATCTATTGCCGAAAGACAAATCGACCGATTAACCGGTTTGGGATTACCACTGGGTTAAAGCTCGGCAATGCTGTCAAGCGGAATCGGGCCCGCCGTCGGATCCGGGAGCTTTATCGGACCAATGAAAAAAAGTTTCTTTCCGGCTATGATGTCGTAGTTGTGGCCCGCACTCGGGTGCTCTACGGCCGATATGGAGAGTTGGAGCGGAGCTTTCTTCAGCTGATGAAAAAGCTAGGAATTTATTCCGCTCAGGAGAGACAGAAATGAAGTCTGTTTTACTTTGGATGATTCGGTTTTATCAGCGCGAGATCTCCCCTATGCGCCCCCCCTGCTGCCGTTTTATTCCCACCTGCTCTGCTTATGCTTTGGAGGCGGTGGAAAAGTATGGAGCGTTGAGAGGGGGCTGGCTGGCTCTGCGCCGTATTCTGCGGTGCAACCCCTTCCACCGGCAGAAATCCATTGAGTACGATCCCGTGCCATAGGGCTTGAGCCGGACCTATTTTACAATGTGGAGGTACTATCGTGGGTATTATTTTAATGCCATTTGCCTGGCTGCTGATGGTCTTTTATGACTGGTTCCAGAGCTATGGTTTTGCACTGATCTTATTTGCACTGGTTATTAAGCTGGTGCTGTTTCCCTTTAACCTGAAGGGAAAGAAGAGCATGATCCAAATGAATCTGCTCTCTGGAAAAATGCAGCAGCTGCAAAAGCAGTATGGCAAAGACCGAGAGCGCTATAATATGGAGATCCAAAAGCTCTATACTCGGGAAAAAGTTAATCCTATGAGCGGCTGTCTCTGGTCCTTCATTCCCATTATTTTTCTGATGGTGCTCTACGCCATCATTCGAGAGCCTCTGGTCTACCTGATGAACGTGCCTTTGGACATGATCGAAACGGTTGCAGAGGTCACCGGAATTTCAAATACAGGAAATTATCCTCAGATCGCAATGCTTCAGGCCTTGACAGATCCAGCTATGCTGGAGCAGGTGAAGGCTGCCTTGGGAGAAGCGGGGAACGACGTGTTCTCTATGAATGTAAACTTCCTGGGCATCAGCTTGGCTCAAATTCCTCGCCTGGACTTTTGGAATAATGAGGGCGGATTGATTTGGGGAAATATCGGTCTGTTTCTGCTGCCTCTGGTATCTGTGGCCACATCTCTGCTGTCTATGCAGGTCAGCATGAAAACCAACCAAATGAACCGGGATGACGCTCAAAATGAGCAGATGGCAAGAACCAACCGCACTATGATGATCACCATGCCCCTCATCTCTCTTTGGATCGGTTTTACAGTGCCTGCCGGTCTGTCTATTTACTGGATTGCCCAGTATATTTTCAGTATTTTCCAAGAGATTATCTGCGGACGGCTGCTGAAGAAGGACTATGAAAATGCCAGAGCCGCTGCCGCTGAGCGGGAGCGCCAGGAGAAAGAGGAGGAAAAGCGCCGCAAGGAGGAGGCCCGTCTGGAGCGCCAGCGCCGCCTTGAGGAAGAAAAGAAAAACCGGGGAAAGAAAAAGCCGAAGAAGGTGGAGTCCTCCGATTCGGAAATCAACAAAAATGACAGCCGGATTGGAATCCGCGCCTATGCCAGAGGGCGAGCGTATGACCCAGAGCGTTTTGGCGGTGTACAGCCCTATCGAGATCCAGACGAGATGATCCGCATCCAGGCAAAGATGCAGGCGGAACAAAGCGGAAAAAAGAGCAAGAAGGGCAAGGAGACAGCGAAAAAGGCGGACAAAGTCCAGGAAAAGCCGGGACAGGATTTCCAGGAACAGGAGCAGCAGGCCCAGACAGAAATTCTTGAGGTACAGGAGATGTCCCCTGTTCAAGAGGAGACTGTGGAATCTGCCTCTTCTGTCCAGCAGCCAGAAGAAGCTGGGACAGTGCAGCCGGACTCTGCGCCTGTAGAGTTGGAAGAAATTGAAGTAGAAGTAGAGCAGGTAGAGGAAGAGATTCCTCAGGAAGAGGACGATAAAAAGGAGGGTGTCTGAGATGTTGAAGTGGATCGAGACTACCGGCCGCTCGGAAGAGGACGCCATCTCTGCCGCTCTGTTCCAGCTGGGGCTGGACCGGGACGATGTCTCTGTGGAAGTGATTGAGCGGGCAAAATCTGGTTTTTTGGGCTTTGGTGGAAATCCGGCGAAGGTCCGTGTGAGCTATGAAGTTCCCGATGAAGGGGAGGCACCGAAAGTCCGCCCTGCAGAAAAAGTGGAGACTGTAGCTGCTGTCAGAGAGGAGAGCAGGACTGTCGGAGAACAGAAAAAATCAAAGCCCTCTCCTCAGGAGAAAAAAATCCCTGCTGAAGCAAGAGAGCAAAACAGCCTTCAGCCAGGTGATGAAGTGCTCATTGGTCAGGAGGAGCCGTCTGTTCCCAGAGAGGTAGGCAGAAGCGAGATGGCACCGGCCTCTCCGGAGGATCAAAAGGCTGCACGTATCCGTGAATTCCTTGCAGGACTGATGGTGCATCTCCAAGTAGAGGCAGTGCCGGAAGTCTACGTTGGGGAAAACGGATATCAGGTAATTCTTCAGGGAAAGGGACTTGGGGCCATCATCGGCCGCCGGGGAGAGACCCTGGACGCCATTCAGCAGCTTACAAATTATGCAGTGAATCACGGCCAATCTAAGCGGGTGCGTATCCATATTGATGCAGAGGGCTATCGGGCAAAGCGGGAGGAATCTCTTCAGCGGCTGGCCACGAAGGTAGCTGGAAAAGTGGTTAAGTACCGAAAAAATATGACGCTGGAGCCAATGAATGCCTATGAGCGCCATGTAATCCATGCAACCCTGCAAGATTATCCCAATGTGACAACCTACTCTACCGGCGTGGAACCAAACCGCCGTACAGTGGTAGCTTATGCCCCGGGACAGAAATAAATCCCTGAACACCCGCGGAGGGAATAAAATCCCTGCCGCGGGTGTTTTTCCATAGCGGCTGCAGAAAAACGGAAGGGAAAAGTCCCTAGCCGCTGTCTAAAAATATTGTCAGCATAGAGACAGTTCCCATGTGGCTTTTCAAAAAAGTTTTAATCAGTGTGGAGTTAAACAGCCGGAAAGGAGCTTTTATGACCCCTCTTTATGATGTTTTGAGGCGGTATACCGCCAGAAATCCGGTGCGTTTCCACATGCCGGGGCACAAAGGTGGAAAACTCCCCCTTCAAGAGCTGTCTGCCGCTGCTCCACTGGATGTGACAGAGATTTCGGGTACAGGGAATCTCTACTGCTCCGGGGAACCCTTCGATTCCGCCCAGCGGCTGTGGGCAGAGCGGTTTGGGTTTGAGAACTGCCAGTTTCTCACTGGCGGGGCTACCATGGGTCTCCACACCAGTTTGGCACTTCTGTGTTCCCCTGGAGATAAGGTTCTAATAGATCGAAACTGTCACCGCTCTGTATTCCACGCTATGGCACTGTTGGATTTGAAGCCGGTGTATTTGGAGCGTCCATGGCTACAGGAGGAAAATCTAATAGGCCCTATCTTTTCGGAAGATGTGGAAAAACAGCTAAATCTCCACCCAGATATTAAAACAATTTGTATTACTTCTCCGACATATGCTGGTGTGTTATCAAATATCGAGGAGATTTCCCACATTATCCATGCCCGTGGTGGGAAATTGCTGGTAGATGGAGCCCATGGGGCGCATCTGCCCTTTCTAGGCTTGGACCCCTTTTCAGGGGCGGACGCAGTGGTGGTCAGTGCCCATAAGACGCTACCCGCTCTGGGACAGGGAGCACTGCTGTTTACCAATGGGATCAACTCGGACCGGGTGCGCCAGATGGCCTCGGTATTCGGGACTTCCAGCCCCTCCTATTTGATTTTAGCCAGTTTAGATGCGGTCCAGGACTGGATGGAGAAGGGGGGAGAGATGGAATATCGGCTTACCGCCCTACGGACCTTAGAGCTGAGAAAAAAATTTCCGGCCTTGAAAGAGGGGCGATTGACACTGGATCCTACCAGGCTCACTTTGGACGTGAAGGACGGTGCTTCTTTTAGCCGGGATTTGGAGAGGCGAGGCATCTTTCCGGAAATGCAGGATGGGGGACATGTGATTTTTATATGCACACCCGGTGATCTAAAAGAGAATTTTAATTGCTTGGAAGAGGCTTTGGGAGAACTGCGGCATCAGATGGGGTCCTGTGATCCTATTCCTGCTCCGCCCCTGCCGGAGCAGATCCTCTCCCCTCGGAAGGCTCTTTTTGCGCCGTCGGAGATTCTGCCTCTGGAGCGGTGCAGCGGAAGAATTTCAGCGGTTCCTCTGGCACCTTATCCGCCGGGTGTACCAGTTGTTGCTCCTGGGGAGCGGATTACAGAAAAAGAACTGGCCTATTTCGCTAAAATAGGATATAATATCACCACTGTCCCTGTTGTTTTGGAGTGATTAAAGCTTTTCCGATTTTTATTTTGAGGGGCAGAAGCGGTGAGAAGTTCAGTCCAGAGGTTTTGTGAGAGACCTGGGCAGCGAAAAAGAAACAGGAACTGGAAGGAAGGGAGATCGGCTCATGGAGCTCTCTGCTCTGGTGGGAAACCGCACATTGAAAATTCAGCTCTCCCAGCAGGAGAGGGGGCGCGGTCTATCCCACGCCTACATTTTGTCTGGACCAAAGGGCTCTGGGAGGCATACTTTGGCCCGTCTGCTGTGTGGTGCAATGCTCTGTACGGCCTCCAGCGAGAGACGGCCCTGCGGGGTCTGTACTGCCTGCAAAAAGGTTATAAAGGGGATTCACCCGGATGTTAATGTGGTGACAGGCCCGGCCCCTGGTAAACCAATTGCGGTGGATCAAGTGAGGGAGCTGCGGGCAGATGCCCATATCCGGCCAAATGAGGGAGTTAGAAAAATCTATCTGTTGGAACAGGCAGAACGGATGAACCAGAGCGCTCAGAACGCCATGCTGAAACTGCTGGAGGAGGGGCCCGACTACGCCGCATTTCTGCTGTTGGCGGAGAACGGGAAGGGCCTTTTGCAGACGGTGCGATCTCGATGTGAGGAGCTGGCTTTGACTCCCGTGTCTCCGGCACAGGCGGAGGAGTGGCTGCGAAAGAAGTATCCGGACAAGGCGGAGTCCCAGCTGCAGGAGGCGGTTCAAAACTGTCAGGGACTGCTGGGTAGAGCGGAGGAGCTGCTAGAGCGAGCGTCTGATGAAAACCTTCAGCGGCAGAGACAGGCCATCTGCCTGGCAGAGGCTTTGGAAGGAACCGATGAGCTGACGCTTTTTGAAGCATCTCAGCTTCTAGAGCAGGTGGCCAAGGAGGAATTGCCTCAGTTTTTAGATCAGGTCTATCTTCAGTTGGGGCGGCGGCTTGAGGAGACGGCAGACCGGGCACACCTCCTTCAGGCGGCTGAGTTGATAAAAAGACTGAGGAGCAGTACAGAACTGAATGGAAATCCAGGTCAGATGGCTGGCTGGCTCTGTGGAAAAATGTATGTGACAAATTAGGAGGAGCTATGGTTGAAATTATCAGCGTCCGATTTAAAGAGGGCGGAAAGTATTACTATTTTAACCCAAACGGAGAGATTTTCCAGCCAGGAGAGGGTGTCATTGTAGAGACCTCCCGGGGAATGGAATATGGGGAGTGCACCCAGGGAAATACCTCCATTGATGAAATGGAGCTGACAGCACCGCTGCGTCCAGTACTCCGCCGGGCCACAGAGGAGGATCTAGAGACCCGGAAGAAAAACAAAGAGAAAGAGGCTCAAGCATTTCAGATCTGTCAGGAAAAGATTTTAGAGCACGGCTTGGAGATGAAACTGGTCGAGGCGGAGTGGAGCTTTGACGGCAGCAAAGTTCTCTTTTTCTTCACAGCGGAGGGCCGTGTGGATTTCCGCGCCCTGGTGAAGGATTTGGCCGGCGCAATTCATACCAGGATCGAGCTGCGGCAGATCGGTGTTCGGGATGAGGCAAAGATGCTGGGCGGATTAGGAATCTGCGGACGCCCCTTCTGCTGTTCGCAATTTTTGGATGAGTTCCAGCCGGTGTCTATTAAAATGGCAAAAACACAGAATTTATCCCTAAATCCCACAAAAATATCTGGCACCTGCGGGCGGCTGATGTGCTGCTTGAAGTATGAGCAGGAGGCCTATGAGGATTTGGTAAAGCACTCTCCAAAGCAGGAATCTTTTGTGGAGACTCCCGACGGAGCAGGGACGGTCTCCTCAGTCAACCTCCTGCGCCAGAGCGTGCAGGTGAGATTGGATTCCGCTCCAGAGTCCCCTAAGACCTATCAAAATTGTGAGCTGAACGTGAGCCGAAACGGCAAAGGAAAGCGGCCGGAGGGCTATGTGGAGCCGCCGCTGGAAGAATTGGCCAAACTGCGCAGACAGGCGGAACCGGAAGAGCGCACACAGAGAGGGGGGGCTACCTCCTCTCTGGCGGCAGCCCTGGAGGCGGTATTCTATGGCGGTGGAGAGTCAGCTGGCTCAAAGGAAAATAGTGAAGAGGGGTCAGAGGGACAGCGGAAGGACCGCCGCCGCTCCAGAGGGCGGAGAGGAGGGCGCCCACAGGGAGAGAAGGAGGGCCGTGAGCCGGCCTCCCAGGAACGCAGAGAGAACCGGGAGAAGCCTCGGGAGCCGCAGGAGCGGTCTGGGGGAGAGGCCAAGCAGGGAAAAGAGGGGGGCGGGGAGCGCCGCCGACCCCATCGCCGCCGCCGACCCCGAGGCGGCAAGCCTCAGTCCGGAATCGAGGAGTAAGTTCGGCTCCTGTTTTATCTCTGTTTTATGGAGATAGAGATGGGAGAGATTGAAAACAGAGATCTGAAAATTTTAGCCAAAAGCAGGCGGAGTTCCGCAGAAAGATGACATAAAATTGGAAAGCGCCCTCCTCTGGCGGGGGGAGGGCCCAATTTGGAGAGAGGAAGTACATCAGAATGGAAGGCTTTTTGAATGCTCTTTCAGCCTCGCTGGTTCTGCTTCTGCTAATGTCAGTGGGTTACGGCATGGGGCAGCTGGGGTGGATCGGTCCGTCAGAAAAGCGGTTTATTAGCAAGTATATTATTAATATTGCAGTCCCCTGCAACTGTGTCACAGGAATATTAAACCATCTCGACCACGATAGTTTAAGTCAGGCGGGAATAATGGTTCTCTCTGCAGGGGCTGGCGTGTGTTTTACGCTGCTCTTTTCCATGCTGATAGGAAAACTGATCCGCCTGCCGCGGGAGCACTGGGGGATCTTTTCCGCTATGGCTGGTCTGTCAAATACTCTGTTTATAGGCCTTCCGGTGTCCACGCAGCTCTTTGGAGACGCCTGTGTCCCCTATGTAATGATGTATTACTTAGCAAACACCTCCTTTCTTCAATCGATGGGAATTCTGTTGATCGAACACTCTGGAAAGCAGACAGGCAGCCGGACCACGGTAGGCGGTTTTTTAAAGGACTTGCTGACAAAGCCGCCAATTTTAGCGGTTCTGTTGACGATCACTCTGTTGGTGTTGGACCTGCGCCTTCCGGGCCCCATTATGACATGGGGGGATTATATCAGTGGGTCGGTATCTCCGTTGGCTCTAATTTACTGCGGATATATTGTCTTTGAACTTGGGTTGAAGAATCTGAAGCTGATGCGGGGTCTGCCCACGATGATCGTGATCCGGTTGGGGGTCGCCCCTGTGATTTGCTGGGCCTCCTGTCATCTGTTTGGAATAAGCGGTCTGCCTATGAACGTGTTTATTGTGGAGAGCGCTTTGCCGGTGGTCAGCCAAGTGCCGGTATTGGCGGGGGCTTATGGGGCGGATGATACATATGCGGCAACAGGAGCGGTGCTTTCCACCCTGTGCAGCTTTATCAGTATCCCAATTTTAATGATTATAATGGGATAGCGGAGATAACACGGAAAATATGCAAGGAGAGCGGCAAAAAAGCCGCTCTTTTTTATATTTGATGATATGAGAAAAACCATTATATAAATGTTATAGATTTGATAATGAAATATGTCTTTTACAAAAGAATTGGTTTGTGATAGAGTAAAAATACAACAAAAAGCTTTCATATCAAAATTGATAAGGAAGATGGCGTTGAACGAACTGTCTGCGTGGATGGAGCAAATTCTGTAATGAATCGCTGCCAGATGGAATTTTGATTCTGATCCCCCAATCAGAAAAATTCTGGACACAAAGACAAAAAGAGCGCGGATCCTGGGTCTCCTTCCCCCCGGATCCGCGCTTTTTTTGACTTTTCTGTGTTCCCAAGGTCAGAGTTCCCCTTGGTGTTCCCACCCCCACAGGGGACGAGAACATTCGAAAGAGTTGGGACTTTGATTTAATCCCCTAAGAGGCCAAGGTCATACTTCCAGGAGAGCACACGTGCCACAGACTGATTGATCTGCTCCTCTGAGATGGTTCCGTCCTGGACTGCGGCGATTACCTGGGGAATCTGCGTCTCAAAATCGGTGGTGAGTACCATATCGTTACCCGCCTGGATCGCCAGCACCGCCGCCGAGCCGTTTTCCGCGTACTGGGCCACCGCATCCATGGCCAGGTCATCCGTGAGAATGACTCCCTCGAAGTCCAGTTCCTCCCGAAGGACCTGATGGACGGCGGGGGAGAGGGAGGCGGGTAGCGTGTTATCCATGCAGGCTATAATATTGTGGCTCACTAGCACCGCGTCCGCCCCTGCCTGGATGCCTGCCTGGAAGGGGAGGAAGTCGGCGGTCTGGAAGGTCTCATAGGGCCGCTGATCCAGGGCGATGCCCGTGTGGGTGTCCACGTTGTTCCCATAGCCCGGAAAATGCTTCAGCACGGAGCCAATGCGTTCCTGACCCATGACCTGGACCACCTGAGCCACATAGTTGGCGGTGGTCTCCGCGTCCTGGCCAAGGGTGCGATCATAGATGAAGTCCGCCGGATCGGTGGACACGTCAGCCACCGGGGCGAAGTTCACATTGACGCCCAAGTCCAGCAAAGTGACGCTCTTCTGCCGGGCGTCCTGGAGGATGGTGTCAATCCCCCCTTGAGCATATAGCTCCTGGGGAGAGGGCTCCCGGCTGGGAAACAGGTTGGGGTTGCTGCTGGCCCGGACTACGGTGCCCCCCTCCTCGTCAGTGCCGATGAGCATAGGGATGCCAGCCGCCGCCTGATAGGAGGCGATGACGTCCCGCACTTCCTGAGCAGTTTTCTCCTGAAAGTCCCGACCGAAGAGGATGTAGCCTCCCAACTTATACTGGGATACCTTGGTGGCCTGGTCGCTCTCTGGACAGCGAACGAAGAACATCTGTCCCACCTTCTCCTCCAGAGACATGGCGGAAATCAGCTCCTGGATAATGGTGTCCTTATTTTGTGGGAGTTGAGGCTGCAGCTCCTGAGAGGGAGTCTCCTGAGATTGGGTCGGCTCTGCAGGCTGTATGGACTCCTGAGCAGAGCTGTCAGGCGGAGTCGGGGAAGGAGCGGAGGAGTCTGAAGGAGATTGGGCTGCCGCAGAGGAAGAGTCGGCGGACGTGTCTGCTGAGGAGAGCTCAGAGGAGAGGTTGCCGGAGCTGGAGGCAGGGGTTCCTCCACAGCCGGTGAGAATCAGACAGAGGAAAAAAACAAGAAATCGTTTCATAGGCGCCTCCTGGAAAAAACAGCGTGGAGAGGGTTTCTCCACGCAAAAACAGTTCTTTCTCAATCAATTTATGCCAGTATACCATGTTCTGTGCAGATTGTCAATTTTTTAAGAAGAATTCCCAATTCCTTAGAAATATATCCTCAGGTTTCTATGAAATTGAAATAAGCCTGCTTGGCAAAAAAAATCCCCGCCGCTTAGCGGCGGGGGAGGGTTATTCTTCGCCGGAGGTCTCCTCTCTTCGAGTGACGGCCAGAGACAATTCGTCCAGTTGCTTGTCGTCCACAAAGTCGGGGCAGTTGGTCATGGGCTCGGAGGCGTTCTGCACCTTGGGGAAGGCGATCACGTCCCGGATGGACTCCGCTCCGGCCATGAGCATACACAGCCGGTCCAGGCCGTAGGCCAGGCCGCCGTGAGGGGGCGCGCCGTACTTGAAGGCGTTAATCAGGTGGCCGAAGCGCTCCATGGCGTCCTCGTCGGAAAAGCCCAGGGCCCGGAACATGGCCTCCTGGGTCTCGGGGACGGAGATGCGGATGGAGCCGCCGCCCAGCTCGGTGCCGTTGAGGACGATGTCATAGGCCTTGGCCCGGCAGTGGGCCTTGTCGGCCTCCAGCTTGTCCAGGTCCTCGTCCATGGGGGCGGTGAAGGGGTGGTGCATGGCCACGTAGCGGCCCTCCTCCTCGCTCCACTCGAACATGGGGAACTGGGTGACCCACAGGAACTGATAGTCGTCCTTCTTCAGCAGGCCCAGCTCCCGGGCGCACTCGCACCGCAGGGC
>CALXGD010000001.1 GCA_944387745.1 uncultured Oscillospiraceae bacterium | reverse complement strand
TTCGGGGCAAAACAAAACGCCTCACCCCTGAATGTGTCAGGGGTGAGGCGTAAACATACGCTCCACGGTTCCACCCTTATTACGAAAAGCGCGGCGCGCTCTCGTCACTCGTGTCTTTCTGTAACGGGAAAGGCCCGTCCCGGTTGTCCCGGGCGGCTCGGGAGTGGTACTGTCTGCTGCATTCCGCAAGATCCTTTCACCCAGCGGACCTCTCTCTGGCCGGAAGCCGTGCAGATGCTTCTCCGTCACTGCCGATTTGACAGGGGTACTATATCATTCTATAGGTAGAAAGTCAAGTAAAATAAGCGCTTGCTTTCCCGTCAATAATCTCTGGGGATGTACATTGTTACGGAGCCGTCGTCGTTACTTTTTTCCATCACCCGATTATCTTCTTTTTCAGACAATTTTTTCCCGAGCCATTGTGAAATATTGAGCGCGTTGACATCAGCAACACATATATGTCCAGCATTGAACGTGCGGTTTCTATCCCCTCCACCGAGGTCATCATGCGCCTGGCTGCCGCGCTGGACACCACTCCGGACGAATTTCTGGTTGGGACCGCCCGCCACGAGGGCGAGGCCTGGCGGGATGTGGCGGAGGAGTTGCGGAACCTGACGCCAGGCCAGCTGGTGCTGACCCAAAATTTCATACGCTGGGTGGCGGAGCAAAAATTATAAAAATGGGTGTCCCGATGGGGATTGATATGCTCTCTTAATGGGGGACAGTGAAATAAAACGCTGTCAAACATTGAGGGAGCATTGTTATGTTGCAAAAGCAAAAACTAAAGTTTAGAAGAAACGTTGAAATCATGTGTGCCTATCTCAAAGAAACAATCAGTAAGCGCGAAGCAGACTGTAGAAGGGCGTACCGGTGACTGAATGACGATCTGAGGCATGATTGTGGAATCCATGTCAATGTCAAGAAGGGGCAGCGGAGTTACTGGGCCAGAGACATACGGGTCTGTGGTGAAATACAAGAATCCCGGCTGTACCAGGTGTGCCGAGAATCCTCAGTAGTTTGCCGCAAACCTACTGAGTTGCCGATTTTGTGCTGACAAGCTCAATGAGAAATGACTACTGACGTGACAGAGTATGAGGGTGTGGAGGCCTATAAGGTCTATCTGAGTGCCGCGCTGGATCCCTAAGACTGGAGCATCGTGTCCTATGTGCTGAGCGAGTGCAACCCGTGCAAAAAGTTTTGAAGCAGGACAATCATAGGGGCAGGATGCGGGCTTTAAATAAAAAAGAGTCCGAGGTAAGATAATTACCTCGGACTCTTGTGAGTCGATTTTATCGGACAATGTGCTGATTTTGATTGGAACAGCTACAAGGAGAGCAGAATTTACTTCAGCTCCACCTTTGCGCCGGCCTCTTCCAGCTTCTTCTTCAGCTCCTCGGCCTCGTCCTTGGACACGCCCTCCTTCAGAGTCTTGGGAGCGCCCTCAACGGTCGCCTTGGCCTCGGCCAGGCCCTGTCCAGTGATCTCACGGACGGCCTTGATGACCTTAATCTTGGCGGCGGCATCAAAGCCGGCCAGCACCACGTCAAACTCAGTCTTTTCCTCAGCGGCGGGAGCAGCAGCAGCGCCGGCGGCGGGAGCAGCCATTGCGGCGGCGGACACGCCAAACTCTTCCTCCAGAGCGTGTACCAGCTCGGACAGCTCCAGAACGGTAAGGCCCTTCACTTCCTCAATGAGAGCAGTAATCTTCTCGCTAGCCATGGTAAAATACCTCCTAAAATGATAAATTAAAATTGAAGTATAAAAATATATGCCGGAAAGTTATTCGGCGGGGGCAGCCTCGGGCTCGGCAGCGGCCTCTACGAAGCCGCCCTTCTCCTCGGCGATTGCCTTCAGGACAATGGCCAGGCTGGTGATGGGGGCCAGCATGGTGCCCAGGACCTGGGCCTGCAGCACTTCCTTGGCAGGCAGCTCGGCGATAGCCAGAATCTCCTCCAAGGGCAGGATTCTGCCATCCATAAAGCCGGCCTTGATCACAAACTTAGAACCATTGAACTGCTTGGCAAACTTGTTAATGACGCGCATGGGAGCGATGGGGTCGCTGTGGCTGATGGCCAGAGAAGTAGTGCCGTTTAAGCACTCACTCAGTTCACCCAGACCGGCGCCCTCTACGGCGAACCGTGTCAGGGTGTTCTTCACCACGGCATACTCTACCTCGTTCTTTCGAAGCTCAGTACGCAGCGCAGTGTCCTCAGCTACAGTGATGCCCTTATAATCCACCAGGACGCCGGATGCGGCGTTCTGCAGCTTTTCAGTCAACTCGGCAACAACGGCCTTCTTCGCTTCCAGAACCTTTGCATTGGGCATTTGGGTTTCACCTCCAGAAAATAATAAAACGCTGTTTCGCGTACAAAGACACAAAACAGCGACAACAAACAAGATCTGTTTCCACCGCATCCTCGGCAGGACTTCCGCTTTCGCAGCCTGCTGTCTTTGAACGCAAAGAGCATTATATAGGAATGCTCGACAAAAGTCAAGCATCGTTTTGGCGGCTTTTGGCCGCCGAACAGAGGGGGAGAGAATTGCTGATCATCAGTCAGACAAAACTCTCACGTCTCTTACTGCTGGGCCTCCGTCTGCTGCTGAGGGCCGAACGAACGGCCGTTGTAGGTCAGACAATTTTTGCACATCCGGTGGGGCAGCCGATAGGCACCGCACTTGGGACAGGTCACGATGCCGGGAGTCTCCAGCTTCCAGTGGGAGCTGCGCCGCTTATCGCGCCGTGCCTTGGATACTTTTCTCTTAGGAACCGCCATGGGGGACACCTCCTTCGGTCTGTGTGCAGTGAAAGCACGCTCTTCTTGTGGAATACTCAGTCTTTGTCATCCAACAGCTGCGCAAGCGCCGCCCATCGTGGATCTGGTTCAGGCCTGCACCCGCAGGGACCAAGATTTAAATCGGCGCCGCACTTGGGACACAGGCCTTTACAGTTTTCTGAGCAAAGGCTTTTTGTATCCATTGCAAGGACAAAGGCTGTGGTGACCGCTTCGTCTAAATCCAGCTCTGAGCCGCTTAACAGAATGATATCGTCCTCGCTGTCCTCGTTTTCCAGCTTATCAGCCAGCAAACTGTCCAGCGGGACGACCTTCGCCCGGGAAAATTCCTTCCCGCAGCGGTCGCAGACCAGGTCAAGCACAGAGCAGGCCGTGCCGCTCAGGATCAAGGCGCCGGCGTGGTTGGTCACGCTGCCCTCCACTGAGACGGGCCGACAGATCGGTTTTCTGCCCCAAAAGTCCAGCTGAGAGAGATCCAGCTGATATTGAAAGGATTTTTTTGCGTCCGGCACATGGATGACATTTCGCAGATCCAGCCGCATCCAAACCCCTCCTTTTGGGAGACAGCCCCCATACTCGCGTAATGGTACGGAGGATATTATACAGACTTGTTTGAGAAATGTCAAATCTTTTTTTGTGTTGACAAACCGATTTTTTTGTGTTGGAATGGCAGTACACCAGACGAAACTGACAAAAGGGGCGGGAGCCATGAAAGAATTCGTGATCAAAAAGAATGACGCAGGACAGCGGTTGGACCGTTGGCTGGGGAAGGCCCTCCCCCTGCTCCCACCCCCCTTGGCCCAGAAGTATATCCGTCTCAAGCGCGTAAAGGTGAATGGGAGGGGCTCCAGGCGTGATGTGCGCCTAGCGGAGGGAGATGTGCTGCAGCTATACATCAACGACGAGTTTTTTGAGAAACCTACCCCGGAGAATGTCTTTCTTTCCCTGTACCAGCCCAAGCTGAACATCTTATATGAGGACGAGCATATTCTCCTCTTGGACAAGCGGCCTGGTATGGTGGTCCATCCTGATGAGAGCGAGCGGGTGAACACCCTTCTTACCCATCTCCAGGCGTACCTCTATCAAAAAAAGGAGTGGTCGCCCTATTGGGAGAACTCCTTTGCCCCCGCTCTGTGCAACCGCATCGACCGAAACACCGGCGGCATCGTTATCGCTGCCAAGACTGCCGAGGGCCTGCGGATTATGAACCAGAAAATCAAGGACCGGGAGATCGAAAAGTATTATCTCTGCGTGGTCCACGGGACTATGGAGCCCCGGTCCGGAAAATTGGAGAGCTATCTGGTCAAGGATGAGGCCAAAAAGCAGGTCTCTGTCCACAGCAGACCGGTGCCCGGCGGCAAGACTGCTGTCACCATATACCGGACTCTGGCCGTGGAAGAGAAGCTGTCCCTAGTGGAGTGCAGACTGGTCACTGGACGCACCCATCAGATCCGGGCTCAGTTCGCCGCCGCCGGTCACCCTCTCCTGGGGGATGGCAAGTACGGCCGTCAGCGGCGGGATAAGGCCTATGGCCGCCATGGTCAGGCCCTCTATTCCTATAAGCTTACATTCCGCTTTACCACAGACGCCGGACCGCTGAATGATCTGAACGGACGCACCTGGCAGGTGGACGCTGTGGATTTTGTCCAGGAGTATTTTCCGGACGTTTCTCTGGGCCGTTATGGGGAGTGACCTGGCTCTCGACGGGCCGCTTTTCCGTCTCTTTTCTAAGCCGGCTTTTCCCTTGGGGTGCCTGGCTTGAGACCGATTTTTCCCGGCGGAAAATTTCGCGAATATTTTCGACAAAATCCATTGACAATTCCTTGGGAAACAGTTATAGTTTATCTCGCTATCCGTGACGCCTCGATGAAAGACGGCTGTCCGCAGAGGACAGACAACTCGGGGATAAAAACAAGGGAGCTGACATTTTACAAGTTTATTTGTGGAAATGGGGGAGGATACATGTCTAAGGAGTTAATCCGCCTGGCTAACTGCACCATGGCCTTTGACGGTGAGGTGGTGCTGGACAATATCAATTTGTATATCAATGATAAGGAGTTCCTCACGCTGCTGGGTCCCAGTGGGTGCGGCAAGACAACCACGCTTCGTATTATCGGTGGTTTTCAAGAGCCCACCTCCGGGGATGTTTTTTTTGATGGCGTGAGGATCAATTCTATCCCGCCACACAAGCGGACCATCAACACCGTGTTTCAGCGCTACGCCCTGTTTCCCCACCTCAATGTGTTTGAAAATATTGCCTTTGGTCTGCGTATCCCCAAGGTGAACCCAGAGACGAAAAAGAAGGAGAAGCTGTCCGAGGGGGAGATCCAGGAGCGGGTCACCGAAATGCTCCAGGTGGTGAACCTGAAGGGTTTTGAGAAGCGCCGGGTAAACCAGCTCTCCGGCGGCCAGCAGCAGCGGGTGGCCATTGCCCGGGCTCTGGTAAATCACCCCAAGGTACTCCTGTTGGATGAGCCTCTGGGGGCTCTGGACCTGAAGCTGCGTAAGGACATGCAGAATGAGCTTAAGCGTATTCAGCAGACCCTGGGTATTACCTTCATCTACGTCACCCACGATCAGGAGGAGGCCCTGGCCATGTCCGATACGGTGGTGGTGATGGACGGAGGAAAAATCCAGCAGATCGGCACCCCTGAGGACATTTACAACGAGCCGAAAAACGCCTTTGTAGCCGACTTCATCGGCGAGTCCAATATTCTGGACGGCATCATGCGCTCTGACGGAGTGGTGGAGATCTTCAACCGCCGCTTCGCCTGTCTGGATGGAGGCTTTGAGAAGGATGAGCCGGTAGATGTGGTTATCCGGCCCGAGGATGTGGACATTGTCCCTGAGGACCAGGGCCAGCTGAAGGGCACCGTCACCTCAGTCACCTTCAAGGGGGTCCACTATGACACCATCGTGGACTTCTACGGTTTTAAGTGGCTCATCCAGACCACCGACTTCTGCCCTGTGGACAGCCATATCGGAATTAAAATTGACCCAGACGGCATCCACGTTATGAAAAAGAGCCAATATTCCGGTATGTTTGGGGACTACTCCTCCTATAGTGAAGAGTACGACGAGATGGACGATGTTACCCTACTGGATCAGGAGGAGGACGAGGAGGCGGACCATGAGGAATAGCCGCTCCCTGCTGGCCGCCCCCTATGTGCTGTGGATGGCCCTCTTTGTGGTCGCCCCCATTGTGGTGGTGGTGATCTACGCCTTCACCTCTGCGGGGATGACCGCGGCGGAGGTAGGCGATTTTACCTGGAACAATTTCACCGGCATGAGCACTTACCTGCCTATCTTCACCCGGTCCTTTCATCTAGCCATCATTGCAACGGCGATCTGCCTGCTCATAGGCTATCCCTTGGCCTATGTCATGGCCAAGGAGGGGCCCGGCTTTCAGCGCATCGCTACGGTCCTCATTATGCTGCCTATGTGGGTCAACTTTTTGCTGCGGACCTACGCGTGGATGGCTATTTTGGAGAATAATGGCCTGCTGAACCAGTTTTTTCAGGCTGTGGGGCTGGTGGACTTGGTCAACAATCTGCTGGGGACTGACGTGACCTACTTCCGCATGATCCGTACCCAGGGAGCGGTTGTGCTCGGTATGGTATACAACTATCTGCCCTTCATGGTGCTGCCCATCTACTCAGTGCTCACCAAGCTGGACGGCTCCCTGCTGGAGGCCGCCCGCGATCTGGGGGCCGACTCCGCCGGGGTGTTCCGCCGGGTGATTTTCCCCCTGTCTCTGCCGGGGGTGTTGTCCGGAATTACCATGGTGTTTGTCCCCTCAGTGTCCACCTTTGCCATCTCCCAGCTGCTGGGAGGGGGCGTTCACATGCTGCTGGGCAATCTCATTGAGTTGCAATTCCTGGGCGGGGCCTATAACCCTCACCTGGGAAGCGCTATCGCCCTGGTGATGATGATCATTGTCATCCTCTGCATGTGGATTATGAATCGCTTCGGTGAGGGCGAGGAACAGGCGGTGGTGCTATGAAAACACATGGTCGTCTGGGAAGCCGGATCTTCATGGGGCTGGTATTCCTGTTTTTATATGCCCCCATTCTGCTGATGATCATCTTCTCTTTCAATGCCGGCAACAGCAATGTAGTGTGGCAGGGCTTCTCCCTGCGCTGGTATGAGGAGCTGTTTCACGACCGCGCCATTATTCAGAGCGTATATACCACGCTGCTGGTCTCTCTCCTGGCCACTTTTGCCGCCACCGCGGCAGGTACTTTTGCCGCAGTGGGCTTTTACTCCATGCGCCGACGCACCCGCTCGGTGCTGATGAATGTGAACAACATTCCCATGATGAACGCCGACATCGTCACTGGCGTATCCCTGTGTATGTTGTTTGTGGCGGTATTCGGCCTGTGGAATGAGTTTGCCGCCAACTACCGTATTACCGTCAACTTCTTTGGCACCCTGTATCGCATTACTTTTCCAGAACTGTCCTTGGGTTTTGGCACTATGCTCATTGCCCACATCACCTTTAATATCCCCTATGTGATTCTGTCCGTGGGTCCCAAGCTGCGGCAGATGGACCACAATTTGGTAGACGCCGCCCGGGATCTGGGCTGCACCTGGATGGGGGCCTTTTTCAAGGTAATCCTCCCTGAGATTAAGCCGGGTATTGTCTCAGGGGCTCTCATTGCCTTCACCATGAGTGTAGACGACTTTGTCATCTCCTACTTCACCGCTGGTTCCTCTGTGTCCACTCTGGCTATGGAGATCTACTCTATGGCCCGCAAGAAGGTCTCCCCGGAGATCAATGCAGTGTCTACCCTCCTCTTTGTGGTGGTACTTCTTCTCCTGGTGGCGGTCAACCTCCGGGAGGCGAGGCAGGAGAAGGCGGCGGTCCGGCGGGCCGAATGAGCGATCTTACGACCGAGAGGTCTGAGATAAAAATGATTAAAAAATGGAGGAATGATCAATTGAAAAAAATCACTGCCATGGCCCTAATCCTTGCCCTAGCGCTGTCCATTTCCGCCTGCTCGGTGGAGCGGGTGGACGGGAGCGGCAACAGCAGCTACACCGCGACAGGTGGTTCCAGCTCCGGAACGTCCTCCGGCTCCCAAGGGGATGCTCAGCCGACCGGCGACCGGGAGGTCACTGTGTACAGTTGGGGTGAGTATATCGATGAATCCCTTATCGACGAGTTTGAGGCCGCGACTGGCATCACCGTCAATTACCGTACTGTCCCCAGCAATGAGGAGCTCTACTCCCAGCTTCAGCAGGGAGCCATCACTCCAGATGTCATTGTTCCCTCCGACTATATGATCTCTCAGCTTATTGAGGAGGATTGGCTCCAGCCTCTGGACTACTCAAAAATTCCCAACTTCGACAAGATCGCCGACCGATTCAAGAATCTGTCCTATGACCCGGAGAACTTGTACACTGTTCCCTACACCTGGGGCACCCTGGGCATCATTTATAACACCGCTATGGTGGATGAGCCTATTACCAGCTGGAATGTGATGTTTGACGACAGCTACGCCGGCAATGTTATCCTGATTGACAACTCTCGGGATGCCTTCGGCATGGCCCTGTACTATTTGGGCTACTCGGTGAATACCACTGATGAGGACGAAATCCGGGAGGCGGCGGCCTTGGTATCCAATGCCTGGTCCGAAGGTGTCTATCAGGGCAAGACTATGGACGGAATCTTCCAAATTATGGAGGGCGGAAACGCCGCTATTGGTACGTATTATGCCGGCGACTACCTGTCCATGCTGGAGAACAATGAGGATCTGGCCTATGTCATCCCTGATGAGGGCTCCAACTGGTTTGTGGATGCCATGTGTATCCTGAAAAACGCCAAGAATGTGGACGAGGCACATGAGTGGATCAACTTTATCGCTTCCACTGACGCCAACCTGCGGAACATGGACTATATCTGGTACGCCTCCCCCAATGAAGAGGCTCTGGAGATGTACCCGGAGTGGTATGAGGAGCAGTACGGCGAGCCCTTGGATCAGGAACTGTATGAGATCATGGCTGCTCCCCAGGAGGTGCTGGACCGCTGCGAGGCCTACCTGGTGCTGCCCCAGGAGACCCGAAAGCTCTACAACGATCTTTGGATTGAACTGGGCATCTCCTGAATACAGATTCAAAATGATAAAACGCGATGTGGGAAAATTCACCACATCGCGTTTACTTATTCTTAGATCATACTGTGTGTAAAGACTAGATGTTAGAGATCTTGATTGATGATCCCCAGGCTTATTTATATATCAAAAACTTAGCTGTGAAGTTATACAGAGAAAATGCTGTCAGCTGATAAAAGCTTTTTGTAAAAAATGGGCACAGGCGGATAAAACGCCTGCGCCCTAAAATAGCATCCGAAAGGCCTGTTTACAGCTCCAGCTTTTGCATGACAAAGTCGTCTACACAGGCCAGGGCGTTATCTAGCTTGGACACGTCGGACCCGCCGCCCATGGCGCTGTCGGGTTTGCCGCCGCCCTTGCCGCCGCAGACAGCGGTGACAGCCTTGATGACCTCCCCGGCCTTTATCCCCTTGGCCACGGTCTCCTTGCCGCAGACCGCCAGGAAGGTGATCTTCTCCCCGCTGACGCAGGCCAGCACGCCCACCACATCGGGGGCCTTGTCCCGGAGTAGGTCGCCCATCTGACGCAGTTTTCCCGCGTCCGCGTCGGGCACGGTGGCGGTGAGCACCTTCAGGCCACCCACAGTGTGGGCACCGAAGAGGATGCGCTCCGTCTCACCGGCGGACTCCTTGGCCTTGAAGCGCTCCACCGCCTGATGCAGCTGCTTGAGCTCCTGCATGGCCTGCTCCGCCCGCTCCCGCAGCTCGCCGGGCTTGGCCTTCAGGGCGGCGGCGGCCTGGAACAGCAGCTCCTGGTTGCGGTTCATCACCTCCAGGGATTTCCGGCCGGTGGTAGCCTAGATGCGACGCACACCGCTGGCCACGGAGAACTCGCTGTTGATGTGGAACACCCCCACCTTAGCGGTGTTGTCCACGTGGGTGCCGCCGCACAGCTCTATGGAGAAGCCGTCGCCCATCTCCACCACACGGACGGTATCGCCGTACTTTTCGCCGAAGAGGGCGGTGGCCCCCTTCTCCCGGGCGGCGTCGATGGACATCTCCTGGGTCTTTACGTCCCAGCCGTCCAGGATCCAGCGGTTGACTGCCTCGCTCACCCGCCCCAGCTCCTCCGGCGTCATGGCGGAGAAGTGGGTGAAGTCAAAGCGCAGGTAGTCAGGTTCCACCAGGGAACCGGCCTGGTGGACATGGTCGCCCAGATTGGCCCGCAGAGCGGCCTGGAGGATGTGGGTGGCGGAGTGGGCCCGGCGGATGGCCTGGCGGCGCGCCGGGTCGATGGAGGCCCGGACGGTGTCCCCCACCTTCAGGGTGCCCTCCTTCAGGCGGCCGTAGTG